>JALYGZ010000180.1 GCA_030776845.1 Actinomycetota bacterium | reverse complement strand
GGGCATACCGCCGTGATGGTCGCCGGCGCATCCGGCGGCGAGCAGGCCGGCGTGGTGACCGTGAACCTGGCCGAGGTGCTCGCACGCGGCGACCGGCGGGTCCTGCTCGTCGCAATGGACGACGGACTCGCCGAACGGGCGGGCCGGCCCCGGCTGGGGACGGCGCCCGGCCTGGGCGAGGTCCTGTCCGGCGACGCGGACCTGCTCTCGGCGGCGGCGGCCGACGACGACAACCCGGGGCTGCATACCCTGTCGGCGGGACACTGGGAGGACGACTCGGCCGACCAGCTGCAGTCGCCCCGGATGCGGGAGTTCCTCGCGCAGGCCCGCGGGCTGTTCGACGATGTCCTCGTCGCCGCCCCGCCCGTCCTGTCGTCGGCCGACGCCGTGGCCGTGGCCGCGTCGGTCGACGCGGTCGTGCTCGTCGCCCGGGCCCGACGCTCAACCACCAGCGACGTGCGCGCCGCCGTGGACGGGCTCGGCCTGGTAGGCGCCGGGGTCCACGGGACGGTCCTGTGCACCGGCGACGTGATGCCCTCGGAACCGCCCGGCCGCGGCCGCGCGGACAGTTCGGACGGGCTGCGACCCGCGGGCGCACCCACCTAGGGGGATCGTCCCGATGACCGGCAGCCCGGCCCCCGGGGCCGTCGTGCGCCGGCCAGCGTTGGCGCCGCCCGGCTGGCCGCTGGCGATCTTCTTCGGCGGTTACGTCGCGTTGTGGGCGCTGGGGGTCAGCAACTTCGTGCTGCCCGTGCTCGCCGTGCCCATGCTGGCCCGATTGTCGCGGCGGGCCCACGTGGGCATCCCCCCCGGCGCGGGGCTGTACGCGCTGTTCGTGGCCTGGGTGCTGGCCTCGGCGGTCGTGCTCGAACAGCCGTCGGACTTCGCGGTCTTCGCCTACCGGGCGTCGCTGTACGTGGCGGCCGGGGTGGTGTTCGTCTACGTCTACAACCTGCCGCGACGCGTCGTGCCCCCCGTGCGCGTGGCGAGGTGGGTCGCCCTGCTGTGGATCGCCGCCGCGGTCCTGGGGTGCGCCGCGATCGTCGCCCCCACGGCCTCGTTCACCAGTCCGGTCGAGCTGGTGGTGCCCGCGGGGCTGGCCGGCAACGAGTGGGTGTACGAGTTGGTGCATCCCCACCTCAGTGAGCCGTCGAACTTCCTGGGCTACGACGTGGGCCGGCCCGCCGCGCCGTTCGTGTACACCAACAACTGGGGCTCGGTGGTGGCCCTGTCCACGCCCTTTCTCCTCCTCGGGTGGTTACGCGAGCCGGGACCTCGCCGGCTGGCCGGGATCGGCCTGCTCGCCGTGGCGGCGGTCCCGATCGTGTACTCGCTCAACCGCGGCCTGTGGGTGAGCCTGGCCGTCGGTCTCGTGTACGCCGGCGTGCGCCTGGCGGCGGCACGCCGGTTCGGCGCCCTGCTCGGGCTGGCCGGCGCGGTGGTGGCGGCGGGTCTGCTGCTGGCGCTGTCGCCGCTGGGCGACGTCGTCGCCGACCGGCTGGCCACTCCCCACAGCAACGAGGACCGCCTGTCGCTGTACAGCGAGACGGGCGCGCGCGTGCGGGAGGCGCCGTTGTTGGGCTACGGCACTCCCCGCGACTCGGCGACCAGGACGGGCCTGCCGTCGGTGGGCACCCAGGGACAGCTGTGGATGGTGCTGTTCTCCCACGGCGTCCCCGGTCTGATGCTGTTCGTCGGGTGGCTGCTGTGCGCGCTCTGGCGGACCCGCCACGTCGGCGACCCGTGGGCCTTCTGGTGTCATGTGACGCTGCTTATCGCGCTGGTCCAGCTGCCGGTGTACGGGTTCCTGCCCACGTCGCTGGCGATCGTGGCGGTCGCGGCCGGGCTCGGGGCGCGCGAGCGCGACGCCCGCGCCGCGCCGCCCGGAGGGGAACGGTCCCGACCGGCGCTGGTGGGATGAGCGGGCGTGGGTGAGGCCGGCACCAGCCACGAGCTGGGCAGGCTGGCCCGGGGGGGGACGCTGAACCTGGCCGGTGGCGCCTGCAAGGCGGCGGCCGGCTTCGTGCTGGTCCTGGTGGTCACCCGGGGCCTGGGCACCGAGGGCGCCGGGGTGTTCTTCGAGGCGGTCGCGGCGTTCATGATCCTGTCGAACACCGCGGAGCTGGGGGCCGACACCGGGCTCGTGCGCTTCGTCTCCCGGACCGTGGCGCTGGGACGGGGCCGGGAGCTGCGCGGCCTGCTGGCCGTGGCCCTGTGGCCGGTGGTCCTGGTGGGCGCCGTCATGGCCGTGGGCGTGTCCGCCGCGGCCGGGGTCCTCGGCGGGATCTTCACGCACGGGTCCGGCGCCGGGGAGGTGGCCGCCTACCTGCGGGCCCTCGCCGCCTTCGTGCCCGTCGCGGCCGTGGTCACCGTCCTGCTGGCGGGCACGCGGGGGTTCGGCGTGAACCTGCCGCTCGTCGCCGTCCAGGAGGTCGGGATCCCGCTGCTGCGCCTGCTGCTCGTGGCGCTGGTCGTCGCCGCCGGCCTCGGGGGCCCCGCGGTGGCGCTCGGCTGGGCCGCGCCCCTGCTGCTCGGGCTGACGC
>JALYGZ010000179.1 GCA_030776845.1 Actinomycetota bacterium | reverse complement strand
GCCGACGGGATGCCCACGGCGACCGTCGTCCTGCGGTCCCCGGCGGGCGAGCGGGTGCCGCTGCGCGTCGAGGTGGCCGCCGACGAGGCCGCCCGCCGACGAGGGCTCATGGGCCGGCGGTCCCTGCCCCCCGGGGCCGGGATGCTGTTCGTCTACCCCGGGCCCCACCGCGGCGGCTTCTGGATGCGCGACACCCGCATCCCGCTGACCATCGCCTTCTCGACCGCCACGGGCGGATCCTGCGCGTGCTCGACATGACGCCGTGCCGGCGGGAGCCCAGCCGGCTGTACGACCCCGGCGTGGCCTACCGCGGCGCCCTGGAGGTCAACCGCGGCCTGCTGGACCGGCTGGGCGCCGGACCCGGCTGGCGCGTGGTGGTGGCGGCCGGTCTGCCGGACGCGTCCTGACCGCGCTACCGTCGGCGGGACCGGTTCCAGCGGGGTGCGCCAGTGCAGCCATGGGTCATGTGGGCGGTTGCCGCGGCGTTCGTCGCGTTGCCCTTCGTGCTCATGTGGGCGTTCCACGGCCGGGACGCCGCGGACGGCCGGGGCCGGCGCCTCGACCGGCGCTGGCGGGCCTGACACTACTGGCAGCAAACCTGAGCGGTCAGGACTCAGAAAACATTGCCGCCAGGTGTGCGCCCGCTACAGTGTGGGAATCGACGTGACGAAGACCACACGTGGCGAACCGCGCCAGCGCTGCAGGAGGCAGGTCAAATGACAAAGGCAGTCGGTATCGACCTGGGGACCACCAACTCGGTGGTGTCCGTCCTCGAAGGTGGCGAGGCCACCGTCATCCCGAACGCCGAGGGCAGCCGGACCACCCCGTCGGTCGTCGGGTTCTCCAAGAGCGGCGAGGTACTGGTCGGCGAGGTCGCCAAGCGACAGGCCGTGACCAACCCTGACCGCACCGTCCAGTCGGTCAAGCGCCACATGGGCACGAACTGGTCGTTCACCGTGGACGGCAAGTCCTACACCGCGCAGGAGATCAGCGCTCGCGTGCTGATGAAGCTCAAGCGCGACGCCGAGGCCTACCTGGGCGAGAACGTCACCCAGGCCGTCGTCACCGTGCCCGCCTACTTCGACGACGCGCAGCGCCAGGCCACCAAGGAGGCCGGGCAGATCGCCGGTCTGGAGGTGCTGCGCATCATCAACGAGCCGACCGCCGCGGCCCTGGCCTACGGGCTGGACAAGGAGTCGGAGCAGACCATCCTGGTCTACGACCTGGGCGGCGGCACATTCGACGTGTCGGTGCTGGAGATCGCCGAGGGCGTCTTCGACGTGAAGTCGACCTCCGGTGACACCCACCTGGGTGGCGACGACTGGGACCAGCGGGTGATCGACTGGCTGGCCAAGTCCTTCAAGGACAAGCACGGCGTCGACCTGACGACGGACAAGATGGCGCGCCAGCGCCTGAAGGAGGCCGCCGAGAAGGCCAAGAAGGAACTGTCGACGACGGCGGAGACGTCGATCAACCTGCCGTTCATCACGGCCACGTCCGAGGGCCCGCTGCACCTGGAGGAGACCCTCACCCGGTCGCAGTTCCATCAGCTGACGTCCGACCTGCTCGAGCGCACCCGGGAGCCGTTCAAGGCGGCGATCGGCGACGCGGGCGTCTCCCCGTCCGACATCGAGCACGTCATCCTCGTCGGCGGCTCGACCCGCATGCCGGCCGTCGTCGAGCTGGTCAAGGAGCTGACCGGCGGCAAGGAGCCGCACAAGGGCGTCAACCCCGACGAGGTCGTCGCCATCGGCGCCGGGCTGCAGGCCGGCGTCCTGCGCGGCGAGGTCAAGGACGTGCTGCTGCTGGACGTCACGCCGCTGTCGCTGGGCATCGAGACCAAGGGCGGCGTCACCACCAAGCTGATCGAGCGCAACGCGACCATCCCGACCCGCAAGTCCGAGACCTTCACCACCGCCGAGGACAACCAGTCGCAGGTGGAGATCCACGTGCTGCAGGGCGAGCGGGACATGGCCGCGTTCAACAAGACGCTGGGCAAGTTCCAGCTCGTCGACATCCCGCCCGCGCCACGCGGCGTGCCGCAGATCGAGGTCACCTTCGACATCGACGCCAACGGCATCGTCCACGTGTCCGCCAAGGACCGCGGCACGGGCAAGGAGCAGTCGATGACCATCACCGGTCAGTCGGCCCTGCCCCGCGAGGAGATCGACCGCATGGTGCGCGACGCCGAGCAGTACGCCGAGGAGGACCGGCGGCGCCGCGCGGAGGCCGACACCCGCAACGAGGCCGACAACGTGCTGTACCAGAGCGAGAAGCTGCTGCGGGACAACTCGGAGAAGATCCCGGCCGAGCAGAAGGCCCGGCTCGAGCAGTCGCAGGGCAGCCTGCGGGAGGCCATGAAGGGCGAGGACGTCGACGCGATCCGCTCGGCGTCCGAGGAGCTCATGCGCACCAGCCAGGAGGTCGGCCAGGCCCTGTACGCCGCCGGCGCGCAGGACCAGGCCGGGCAGGCGGCGGGCTACGGCGCCGGCACCGGCGAGGAGGCCACCGGGGCCGCCGACGAGGACATCGTCGACGCCGAGGTCGTCGACGAGGGCGACGACGAGGGCGCCGCGTAGCGCCGAGGTGACCGGGCCCGGGGGACGCCGTGCCCCCGGGCTTCGCGTCGCGACAGGACAGCGACCATGACCGACGCACGACCAGACGAGCCGGGCCCGGAGCCGGACCGGCCGGAGGCCCCAGCCGACGCGGTGGGGGAGCCCACGGCCGTCCCACCGGAGGAGGAGCCGGAGGCGGCCGCCGCGGGTCCGCCCCCGCCACCGCCCACCGAGGCGGACGCGCTGCGCGCCGCCCTGGAGGAGGCGGCCGGCCTGCGCGACGAGTACCTCGACGCCCTGCTGCGTGCCCGGGCCGAGTTCGACAACTACCGCAAGCGCACCGCCCGGGAGCGCCTCCAGGCGCTCGACCGCGGCGCCGAGCAGCTCGCCGGCCGCCTGCTGGGGGTGCTCGACAGCTTCGGCTTCGCGCTGGACGCCGCCGAGCAGTCCGACGACGACCGGCTGGCCAAGGGCGTGCGGATGGTCCACGACGAGCTGGTCGGCGTGCTGCGCGCCGCGGGCCTGGAGGAGATCGACGCGCTCGGCCAGGCGTTCGACCCCGAGGTGCACGAGGCGATGCTGGAGGAGGAGTCGCCCGAGCCGCTCGACGAGCCGGTCGTAGTCGACGTCCTGCGCCCCGGGTACCGCTTCAAGGACCGCGTGCTGCGGCCGGCCACGGTCAAGGTTGCCCGGTGACGACCGGTGGGAGGAGGGCTGTGACAGGACGGGGCCATGTCGGAGCGTGACTACTTCGAGAAGGACTACTACGCGCAGCTCGGGGTGAGCAGGGAGGCGTCGCAGGCCGACATCGGCAAGGCCTACCGCAAGCTGGCGCGTGAGCTGCATCCGGACGTGAACCCCGACGACCCCAACGCCGAGACGCGCTTCAAGGAGATCGGCGAGGCCTACGGCGTGCTGTCCGACCCGAAGAAGCGGGCCGAGTACGACCAGGTCCGCCAGATGGTCGACGCGGGCGTCGGCTACGGCCCCGGCGGTGCTCCCGGGGGTGGCCCGGCCGGGGAGGCGTTCGACCTGGGCGACCTGCTCGGCGACCTGTTCGGCGAGCGCGCCGGCGGTTTCCGGCGCGGCGGCCGCGGGGG
>JALYGZ010000178.1 GCA_030776845.1 Actinomycetota bacterium | reverse complement strand
AGCGGATACCGGTCGCGGCGCCGATGTCGTCCCCGATGGGGAAGGTGGCCACCTCGCTGAGGGTGACGAAGGCGTGGCCCCGCCGGCGCAGCCGCCGCCCCAGCGGACTGGAGATGAGCGCCGGCTCGGCGACGGTGACGTCGCTGTCCATCTGCGCGGCGCGCGGTGTCGCCAGGGCGGCGGGCAGGGACGCGCCCAGCCGGAGGTGGTCGTACAGGACCTGGGCGACGGTCGTGATGATGGTCGGGCCGCCGGGCGTGCCCAGCGCGACCACCGGCTCGCCGTCGCGCAGGACGATGGTGGGCGCGATGCTCGAGCGGGGACGCTTGCCCGCCTCCGGCGCGTTGGGGTGCGGGGGCAGCGGGTCGAAGTCGGTCAGCTCGTTGTTCAGCAGGAAGCCGTGTCCGGGCACCGCCAGCGCGCTGCCACCGGTCTGCTCGATGGTCAGGGTGTAGGCCACCACGTTGCCCCAGCGGTCGGACACGGTCAGGTGCGTCGTCGACGTCCCCTCGCCACCGGCGCCCGGCCGCAGCGGACGGCTGGGGTCGGCCTGCTCGTCGAAGGGGTCGCCCACCGGCGCGGGGACGGTCCCGGCCTGCGGGCCGATCAGCGCCCGTCGCTCGGCGGCGAAGCCGTCCGACAGCAGCCCGTCCAGCGGCACGTTGGTGTATTCGGGGTCGCCGAGGTAGGCGTTGCGGTCGGCGAACGCCAGCCGCGACGCCTCCAGGTACCGGTGCACCGTCGAGACGTCCCGGCGGCCGGTCGCGTCGAAGCCCTCCAGGATGTTGAGGATCTCGCCGACGGTCGACCCGCCGCTGGACGGCGGCCCCATGCCGTGCACCTGGTAGCCGTCGAAGTCGCTGCTCGTCGGAGGCCGGACCCGCGTCTCGTAGTCGGCCAGGTCCCCAGCCCTCATGACGCCCGGGTGCACGGTGCGGTCGGCGCCGGGCGCCAGCGGGGGGTCGGTCACCGTCCGCACGATCGCCTCGGCGACGGGCCCCCGGTAGAACACGTCGGTCCCGTGCCGGGCGAGCCGCCGGTACGTGGCGGCCAGGTCAGGGTTGCGCAGGCGCGACCCGACCGCGGGCACCTGTCCGTCGGGCGTCAGGAACAGCGCCCGGGTGGAGGTGAAGTCCTCGAAGCGCTCGAGGTTGACGCGCGTCTGCGCCGCGAAGGTGTCGTCCACGACGAAGCCGCGCCGCGCGACCCGGATGCCCGGCTCGAGGGCCTCGCCCAGCGACCAGGTCCCGTACCGGCGCAGCGCCTCCTCCCAGCCCAGCGGGGTGCCGGGCACGCCGACGCCCAGGCCGCTGGTCACCCGCTCGGGGAACGTGAGCAGCTTGCCGTCGTCGCCGACGAAGATGCGCGGCCGGTAGGCCCGCGGCGCGGTCTCGCGGCTGTCGATCGACACCACGCGCCGGGAGTCGGCCAGGTAGACGAGCATGAAGCCGCCGCCACCGAGGCCGCTGGAGTACGGCTCGGTGACGCCCAGGACGCCGGCCGCGGCGACGGCGGCGTCGACCGCATTGCCGCCGGCGTCGAGGACCTCCAGTGCGGCGCGGGTCGCGTCGGGGTCCACGGTGGCGGCGGCCCCGCCGCGACCGGAGGCCGTCGGCTGGCCGTGCGTGGCCGCCGCGGCCGTCGGGGCCGTGACCGACAGCGCGCAGAGCGCGACCGTGCAGAGCGCCGCCAGGAATCGCCGCATGAAGCTCCCGATGCGAGGTCGGCGTCCCCGCGCCGACGCTGGGCGGGGACCCTAGCCACGCACGGGGGGGCCGACAACCCCCGTGTCCCGGGAGGCCTGGACTACGCGAGCGCGCCCGGGTCGGTCAGCGCGAGGTAGATCACGTACGCGGACAGCGAGCCGTAGAAGGCCACCGCCCACCACATGATCGCCCTGCGCAAACCGCCCGTCCCGATCCTGGCCGGCAGGACGCCGCTGTTGAGCTGGATGAGCAGGCCCGAGTAGACGAACATGACGAAGCCGTTGAGGCTCGACGCGATCACGAACAGCGTCAGCGGCTGGTCCAGGCCCGACAGCAGGATGGTGCAGCCGAAGATGAGCTCGATCCACACGGCCGTGAAGTAGATCTTGCTCTCAGTCCAGAACTCGCTGTCGCGCAGCAGGCCGACCTTGAGGATGTCGGCGGTCACCCGCCCGACCATGTCGATGACCCCGAGGTTGGTCGAGAACAGCGCGGCGAAGCCGACCCCCCAGAACAGGATGGACATCCAGCCGCCCACGCTGCGGCCCAGCGCCTCCCCCACGTTGTTGATGAAGCCGAAGTCCTCGCCGGCGTTGCCGACCCCCACGGCGGAGTAGGTCACCAGCATGAACAGCACCAGCGTGATCGCGCCGGCGACGAAGAAGGTGAAGAACTGCTCGCGGTTGGCGACCGCGAACCAGCCGTCCCAGCGCCGCACGTTGTCCTCGCCCCGGTGGAAGAAGTAGCCGGTCCCCGGCGCGGCCTGCTCCTCCCCGGTGAACGGCGAGACGATCTTCGGCAGCCGCGAGCCCATGCCCAGGCCCTTGTCGCGCGCCCAGTTCGACAGCGTCAGGTTGACGGTGCCCCCCGCGCCGGCGAAGGCGACCGCGCCCAGGATCGTCGCGCCGCCGATGCTGACGGCGGCCGACGGCATCTCGCCGAAGCTGACCAGGCCCTTGCCCAGGGCGGCCACGGCCGACGAGTCGATCACCGTGAACACGGCGATCACCAGGAACACCAGGATGGCGCCGACCATCGCGAACTGGATCTTCTCCACGGTCTTGTAGACGACCGGGGAGACGGTCAGCACGATTCCGGTGAAGATGAGCAGGCCCACGGTGATGGGCGCCGTAACCCCCGCGGCGTCCATGCCGAAGGCGAAGGCCACGGTCGTCGCCGCGCCCGTGGCCCAGCCCGGCCACGCCCACGGCACGATCGTCATGACGATGAACGCCGGGGCCCAGCCCTTCCATAGCCGCATGAAGCCCACGACCGCGCTCTCGCCCGTGGCCAGCGTGTAGCGCTCGATCTCGACGTTGACGAAGTACTGGGTGCCGATGCCCAGCAGCATCAGCCACACGAGCACAAAGCCGGTCTGGGAGGTGATGAACGGCCACAGCACGTACTCGCCGGAGCCGATGGCCGCGGCCAGGAGCAGGACGCTGGGTCCGATGACCCGCTTCAGGGGAATCGGGTCAGGAAGGTCCGCGTACGGAATCCCCGGGAGGTTCTTGTCGGGGATCTCGGTCGCGAGGCCCCCCTCCTCGTGCCGGTTGGTGTCCTCCGCCATGGCCCACCCCCTGCTCGACCGGCCTGTACCGGCCGCGATCCGCAGATCCCTCCACCGAGGGCTGCGATGACGGTAGGCGATGCGACGGACGGTGACAAGGAGCTGGGGGGAGACCGTGAGGTAGTGTGCCTCTTGACCGCGCGGGGACACTCATGCCAGACGTGATCTCGCCTCGGGGAGGGCCCATGGTCACCGAACAGCTGCGACGGGAGCTGACCGAGATCCTCGGTCCCGCCGGCGTCGTCAGCGAGCACCTGCAGCTGCGGACCTACGAGTGCGACGGCCTGGCCGGCTACCGGGTGGTGCCGGGGCTCGTGGCGCTGCCGACCACCACCGAGGAGGTCTCGGAGGTGGTCCGCGCCTGCGCGCGGGCGGGGGTGCCGTTCGTCGCCCGCGGCGCGGGCAGCGGCCTGTCCGGCGGGGCGCTGCCGGTGAGCGACGGCGTGCTGATCGTGATGGCCCGCATGAGGCGGATCCTGGACGTCGACGCCGACAACCAGCGCATCACCGTCGAGCCCGGCGTCACCAACGCCGAGATCACCCAGGCCGTCGCCGACCATGACCTGTACTACGCCCCCGACCCGTCCAGCCAGATCGTGTGCACGATCGGCGGCAACGTCGCGGAGAACTCCGGCGGGGTCCACTGCCTGAAGTACGGGTTCACGACCAACCACGTGCTCGGCATGACCGTGGTGCTCCCCGACGGCGAGGTCGTCGAGTTCGGCGGGCCGGCCCACGACATGTCCGGCTACGACCTGCGGGGGCTGATGATCGGCTCGGAGGGGACGCTGGGCATCGCCACCGCCGTGACCGTCCGCCTGCTGCGCACTCCCGAGGCGGTGCGGACCTGCATCGCCTATTTCGACAGCCCGCGGGAGGCCGGCGACGCGGTCACCGCGATCACCGGCGACGGCATCATCCCCGCCGGCATGGAGATGATGGACAACCTGGCCATGCAGGCCTGCGAGAAGGACACCGGGGTCGGCCTGGAGCTGGACGCTGGCGCCGCGCTGTTCCTGGAGGTCGACGGGCCCGAGTCCGAGGTCGAGCACGACTTCAAGCGCCTGCTGGCGCTGTGCGAGCAGACGGGCGCCACCGGCATCCGGGTGGCCGAGGACGCCGAGGAGCGCGCCCTCATCTGGAAGGGCCGCAAGGCGGCCTTCGCCTCCATGGGGCGGCTGGCCCCCGACTACTTCGTCCAGGACGGCGTGATCCCGCGCACACGGCTGGGCGAGGTGCTCGAGCGCATCGGCGAGGTGTCCGAGGAGTCCGGCTTCCGTGTCGCCAACGTCTTCCACGCCGGTGACGGCAACCTGCATCCCCTGGTGCTCTACGACAAGGGCGAGGACGAGGAGGCCGAGCACGTCGCCACCCGCATCCTGGAGATGTGCGTCGAGGCGGGCGGGTCGCTCACCGGCGAGCACGGCATCGGCGCGGACAAGCTCTGCTCGATGCCGAAGATGTTCGGCGAGGAGGACCTGGCGGTGATGAACCGGGTGCGCGCCGCCTTCGACCCGGACGGCCTGTGCAACCCCGGAAAGGTCATGCCCACGCCGAGGCTGTGCGGCGAGAAGGCCGGCAAGTACCGCCCCCACGCCCTGGAGGAGGCGGGGCTGGCGGAGCGGCTGTGACCGCCCTGGACGTCGACCGGCTGGAGACCGCCCGACCCGCCGACCTGGCCGACGCCCGGGACCTCATGCTCGACAGCGGCAGGGACGGCGCGGCGCTGCTGCTGCGCGGGGCCGGGACGAAGCTGGACTGGGGGGCGCCGCCCGAGCGCACCGACCTCGTCGTCGACACCACGGGGCTGTCGGCGCTGGTGGCCCACAACGCCGAGGACTCGACCGCGGTGGTGCAGGCCGGCATGCCCCTGGCGACGTTGCAGGAGCACCTGGCCGACAGCGACCAGTGGCTCGCGATCGACCCGCCGGAGACCGAGGCCGGCGCCACCGTCGGCGGCGTCGTGGCCGCCAACTCCTCCGGACCCCGCCGGCTGCGCTACGGCGCGATCCGCGACCTGGTCATCGGCGTCACGATCGTGCTGCCCGACGGCTCCGTCGCCCGCGCCGGCGGCCACGTCATCAAGAACGTCGCGGGCTACGACCTGATGCGCCTGGTGACCGGCTCGCTGGGCACCCTGGCGCTCGTCGCCGAGATCGTGGTCCGGCTGCACCCCCTGCCGGGGCCCGCCCGGACCGTGGTCATGCCCGCCGAGGCGGCCGACGCCACCGCGGTCACCCTGGAACTGCTGGCCGCGCCGGTCGAGCCCGCCGCGCTGGACTGGTCGGACGCCGGGACCGGGCGCACCCTCGGGGAGCAGCGGCCGGCGCTGTGGGTCCGCCTGCAGGGCGACGAGGCGACCGCGGGGGCGCAGGCCGACGCGGTCGTCGCC
>JALYGZ010000177.1 GCA_030776845.1 Actinomycetota bacterium | reverse complement strand
GGTCCAGGCCGCCAGGTCAGGCCGCCGAGCCCGTGCCCGAGCCCCCGGCGCGCTCGGCCAGCAGCCGGGCGGCGGCCCCGTGATCGGCGTGGCGCACGCGCGGTAGCCCGCGGACCCACTCGTGGTCCATGCCGGGGTTGTGGCTGGTCGAGCCGTCGGGCCAGAAGATCTGCGGGCTGCCCTGGATGGGCAGCCGCCCGCTGCGCCGGTAGTCGTCGACCACGTCGGCCCGCACGGGCTCGGTCTCCCACACGTGCAGGACGGCGTCGGCGTCCAGGCCGGCCTCGCCGGCCACCCGGTGCAGGACGTCGCGCTGGCTCACGTCGGCCGAGCGGCGGAAGAAGGCCAGGCGCACCGCGTAGTCCACGTCCTCGGCGGCGCGCAGCCCGGCCACGCGTCGGGCGGCGGCGACGAGCTCGAAGGCGGGCAGCAGCGTCGACGGCCACGACGGCCCCTCGAAGCGGCTGAACAGCCGCTCCTCGTGGCCGGCCAGCACCGCCGTCTCGGGCTCGACGACGTCGCGGGGGGTGCCCTGCCCGTTGACCCACTCCAGCGGCCAGGCGCGCTGGTCGAAGACCACGTCCAGGTCCTGCCCGTCGCGTGCACGCCGCAGCCGGTGGACGGCCACGGTGGCCCACGGGCAGTGCAGGTCGGAGTAGATCGTGACGGTCGTGGTCATGGCGGCCCCCGCAGGTCGTGGGCGGCCCGGCCGGCGGCGTCGACCGTGCGGTCGATGTCCTCGTCGGTGTGCGCCAGGCTGACGAACAGCGCCTCGTACCCGGACGGCGGCAGGTAGACGCCCGACTCCAGCATGCCGTGGAAGAAGCGGGCGTAGCGGCCGTGGTCGGCCGCGCGGGCCCCGGCGTAGTCGCGCACGGCCCGGTCGGTGAAGAAGATGCTGAACAGGCTCGCCGCCCGTTGGATCCGCACCGGCACGCCGGCCCCCGCGAACGCCTTCTCCAACCCGCCCACGAGCCGGTCGGCGCGCCGCTGCAGGCCGGCGTACGCCGCGTCGTCCAGCAGCCGCAGCTGCGCCAGGCCGGCGGCGACGGCGACCGGGTTGCCGCTCAGCGTGCCCGCCTGGTACACGGGCCCGGCCGGGGCGAGCTGGCCCATGACCTCGGCCCGCCCCCCGAACGCGGCCAGCGGGAAGCCCCCGCCGACGACCTTGCCGAGCGCCACCAGGTCGGGGACGACCCCGCTTCGCTCGCCCTCCCCGCCACGCGCCACCCGGAAGCCGGTCATGACCTCGTCGAACAGCAGCAGGGACCCGTGGCGGGTGGTGATCTCCCGCAGCAGCGCCAGGAAGCCCGGCTCGGCGGGCACGACGCCCATGTTGGCGGCGACCGGCTCGCAGACGACGACCGCGATGTCGTGGCCGTGCTCGGCGAAGGCCGCATCGACGCCCGCCCGGTCGTTCCAGGCCACGACGAGCGTGTCGCGGGCGGCGCCGGCGGTGACGCCCGGCGAGCCGGGGATCCCCAGCGTGGCGACCCCGCTGCCGGCGTCGGCGAGCAGCGAGTCGCTGTGGCCGTGGTAGTGCCCGGCGAACTTGACGACCTTGTCACGGCCCGTGGCGCCGCGCGCCAGCCGGACCGCGCTCATCGCCGCCTCGGTGCCGCTGGAGACGCAGCGGACCATCTCGACCGCCGGCACGGCGGCAACGATCTCCTCGGCGAAGAAGACCTCGGCCGCCGTGGGGGCGCCGAAGCTGGAGCCGCGCTCCAGGGCGTCGCGCGCGGCGTCGATCACCCGCGGGTGGCCGTGGCCGAGTGGGAGAGGTCCCCAGCTCATCACGTAGTCCACGAGGGTGTGGCCGTCGACGTCGGTCAGGCGCGACCCGCGGGCCGAGGCCACGACCCGCGGGCTGCCCCCCACGGCGCCGAACGCCCGCACGGGCGAGTTGACGCCGCCGGGCACGACCCGGCACGCGCGCCCGTGGACCTCGCGCGAGACCCGGGCGTCCGGCGTCATCCGGTGGGGACCACGCCGAAGTTGCGCTCGTACAGCTCGCCGACGCGGGCCAGCTCGTCGTCGGTGAGGTCGCGGAGGTCCCCGGCGGCCGCGAACTCGTCGATCTGCTCGCGCCCGTAGATGTTCGGCAGCGTCGACGCGACACGGCGGTCGGCCAGCAGCCAGCGGAGCGCCGCCTGGCCCAGGGTCATGTCGCGGGTGAGGAAGTCCAGCGTGGCGATCTTCTGCACGCCCTCGACCAGCCAGCTGCGCGGGCGGTGGCGGCGGTGGTCGTTCGGCGCGAACACGGTGTCGGCCGTGAGGTTGCCCTCCAGCATCCCGCTGGAGTGGGGCACCCGCACGATCGCCCGCGCGCCGGTCTCACCCGCGGTCTCCAGCAGTCGCCTGCCCGGCTCCTGCTCGAGCAGGTTGTGGATCATCTGCACGGCGGGGACCCCCCGGTCCCGCATCGCCCGGACGCCCTCGTCCAGCCAGCCGATCCTCGGGCCCAGCGCCACCCCGTAGGCACGGATCCTGCCGGCGTCCCGGGCCTGCTCCAGGAAGGCGAACAGGTCGTCGTCGTCCAGGTGGGCCATGCGGGGGTTGTGCAGCTGGTACAGGTCGACGTAGTCGGTGCCCAGCCGCCGCAGGCTGCGCTCCAGCGCGCGGCGCAGGTAGCCGGTGTCGGTCCGGTGCGCGCGCTCCTGCTGGCCGCGCCGCTGGTGACCGCCCTCAAGGTCGTAGCCGAACTTGGTCCCGATGACGACCTGGTCCCGCTTCGCGCCCACCGCCTTGCCGAGCACCCGCTCGCCGTAGCCGTCGGCGTAGGCGTCGGCGGTGTCGAAGAAGGTGATCCCGGCGTCGAACGCCGCCCGGTGCAGGTCGATCGCCTCGGCCTCGCTGTACTCGCCCCACCAGCCGGTCGTCAGCGTCCAGTTGCCCAGCCCCACCTCGCTGACCTCGATGCCTGGGGCGAGCTGGCGGTAGCGCATGGCGCGCGGCTCCTGTGCTGCGGGGACGGCCGACCGCCGATGCTATCGCCCTTCAAGTCAGGTACTCAGGTGGTGGGCCATCCAGCCGGCCGCGTACGTGATCACCAGGTCCGCGCCGGCCCGGCGGATGCCGACGAGGGTCTCGGCCATGACCCGGTCGTGGTCGAGCCAGCCGTTGGCCGCGGCCGCGTGCACCATCGCGTACTCTCCGGAGACGTGGTAGGCGGCCAGGGGCATGCCGGTGGCCTCCTTGACCCGCCACACGACGTCCAGGTACGCCCCGGCGGGCTTGACCAGCAGCACGTCGGCGCCCTCGGCCACGTCCCCCAGGGCCTCGCGGACGCCCTCGGCGGCGTTGGCCGGGTCCATCTGGTAGGTGCTGCGGTCGCTGGAGCGCGGGGCGCACTCCGCGGCGTCGCGGAACGGGCCGTACAGGGCGCTGGCGTACTTCGTGCAGTAGGCCATGACGGCGGTGTCCTCGGCGTGGCCGGCGGCGTCGAGCGCCGCGCGGATCGCCGCGACCTGCCCGTCCATCATCCCCGAGGGCGCGACGACGTGCGCCCCGGCGTCGGCCTGGCTGACCGCGGCGCGCGCGTAGGCGGCCACGGCGCGGTCGTTGTCG
>JALYGZ010000176.1 GCA_030776845.1 Actinomycetota bacterium | reverse complement strand
GGGCGGGCCGGCGTGCCGGTCCGCCCCGCCGGGGACGGCGAGCTGCACGCCCTGGCCGCCGGGGTGCGCCACCAGGGGGTGGTGGCGGTGGCGCCCGCGTACGACTACCGCGACCTGGCCGGTCTGGGGGCGACCGACCTGGTCGTCGTCCTCGACGGGGTGACCGACCCGCAGAACCTGGGCGCCGTCGCCCGCAGCGCAGAGGCGGCCGACGCCCAGGGACTGGTCCTGCCCAGGCGACGCAGCGCGCACGTCGGGCCGGCGGCGGAGAAGGCGGCCGCCGGCGCGCTGAGCTGGCTGCCGGTGGCCCTGGTCGCCAACGTGTCCCGCGCGTTGGACGGGCTCACCGCGGCCGGCTTCTGGACGGTGGGCCTGGACGCGGCCGGCCAGGACCGCCTGTGGTCGTCGGCCTTGCTCGACGAGCCGGTTGCGCTGGTCGTGGGGTCCGAGGGCGCCGGCCTGTCCCGCCTGGTCGCCGAGCGCGTCGACGCCCGGGTGCGGATCCCCGTGCGCGGGCGGGTCGCCTCGCTGAACGCCGGCGCCGCCGCGGCCGTGGCGCTGTTCGAGGTCGCCCGCCGCCGTGACGCTGCCCGCCTCGTCGACTGAAGACGAACGTCGGCATGTCACCGTCGGGCTTCAGTCGACAGGTGCGGAAGGGCGAGCCGGGGATGGGACTCGAACCCACGACCTCGCGCTTACAAGGCGCTCGCTCTACCGACTGAGCTACCCCGGCACGCCCCGAGGGTAGCTGGCGCCGACGGGGGATTTGCACCGCACCGGGTCGCCTGACAGGCTGGCGTCAAACCGCATACGCCATCCAGAGAGGTCGAGGGACCCGGCCCGACGACGCCTCCGCAACCTCACCCGCCGCGCGGGTGGATGGTGCGACTTCCGGCCCCCGGCGGGGGGAAGATGGGCGCTCCCACACGACAGCCCTCCCGGCGGGAGGGCTGTATCGCTGTCGAGGGGCTGACAGGAGACGCGGTGTCGTTCGTGGAGGGTCTGCGCTGCCGGGAGTGCGGCGCCAGGACGCCGGTCGCCGCCGTGCACGTGTGCGAGTGGTGCCTCGGTCCCCTGGAGGTCGTCTACGACTACGACGCGATGCGGGAGCGGGTGACGCGCGAGGCCGTCGCCGCGGGGCCCGAGAGCATCTGGCGCTACGCGCCGCTGCTGCCCGAGCCGCCCGGCTCCGACCCCGCCGGCCGTGTCGACCTGGGCGACGGCTGGACGCCGCTCGTCCCGGCCCCCCGCCTGGGCGCCGCCGTCGGGCTGGCCGACCTGTGGCTCAAGAACGACACGGTGAACCCGTCGTACTCGTTCAAGGACCGGGTCGTGTCGGTCGCGCTGACCGCGGCGCGGGCGCTGGGCTACGAGACGGTGGCGTGCGCGTCCACCGGCAACCTGGCCCACTCTGTGGCCGCCCACGCCGCCCAGGCGGGGATGCGCTCGTTCGTCTTCGTCCCCGCCGACCTGGAGCGGGCCAAGATCCTGGCCACCGCCGTCTACGGTCCCAACCTCGTGGCCGTGAAGGGCACCTACGACGACGTGAACCGCCTGTGCGGCGAGCTGGCCGGCGAGCACGACTGGGCGTTCGTGAACGTCAACGTGCGCCCGTTCTACGCCGAGGGCTCCAAGACCATCGGCTTCGAGATCGCCGAGCAGCTCGGCTGGCGCCTGCCCGACCACGTCGTGGCGCCGATGGCGTCGGGGTCGATGCTCGTCAAGATCGACAAGGCCTTCTCCGAGCTGGTCACGCTCGGCCTGGTCGACGACGCCGCCTGGCGGGTCTCCGGCGCCCAGGCCAGCGGCTGCTCCCCGATCGCGGCGGCCTTCAAGGACGGTACGGGCCTTCTGCGACCGGTCCGGCCGGACACGGTCGCCAAGTCCCTGGCGATCGGCGACCCGGCCGACGGCTACTACGCGCTGGACGCCGTGGAGCGCACCGGCGGGGCGATCGAGGACGCGGACGACGCCGAGATCGTCGACGGGATCCGGCTGCTGGCCCGCACCGAGGGGATCTTCGCCGAGACCGCCGGCGGGGTCACGGTCGCGGTGCTGCGCAAGCTGGTCCGGCAGGGCCGGATCGATCCCGGCGAGCGGACCGTCGCGGTGGTGAGCGGGCAGGGCCTGAAGACCCTCGACGCCACCGCCGACCTGCTCGGCCCGACGTTCACCATCCGCGCCAGCCTCGACGAGTTCGCCACCGCGCTGAGCCTGGCCGCACCCGGGCCCAGCCCCCTGCCGAGGAGTGAGCCCGCGTGACCGCGACCGTGCGCATCCCCACCCCGCTGCGCTCCGCCACCGGCGGGAGCTCGACCGTGCGCGTCTCCGGATCGACCGTGCGCGAGGTCGTGGCCGATCTCGACGCGGCCCACCCGGGCATCGCCGAGCGTCTGCTGGCCGACGACGGGCGGATCCGGCGGTTCGTCAACATCTTCGTCGACGACACCGACGTGCGCTTCGAGCGGGGCCTGGACACGCCGGTGCCCGACGGGGCCACGGTGTCCATCATCCCGGCGGTCGCCGGCGGCTGACCCCGGGGCTACCCGCGTCGGGGCCGCGGCCGCCCGGGGTGCTCGTCGCCTCCGGCCTCGCGGGTGGGGACGAGGACCCTGCGGCGGAACTCGCACACCACGGTGCCGTCCTGCTTGTAGCCGATGGTCTCGACGGTGACCACGCCGCGGTCCGGCTTGCTCGACGACGCCCGCTTGTCCACGACCTGCGTTTCGGAGTAGATGGTGTCGCCGTGGAAGGTCGGAGCGGGGTGCGTGAGGCGCTCGACCTCCAGGTTGGCGATCGCCCGGCCCGAGACGTCCGGCACGCTCTGTCCCAGCACCAGGGAATACACCAGGTTGCCGACCACGACGTTGCGCCCAAACTGGGTGGCCTCCCGCGCGTAGTGGGCGTCGGAGTGCAGCGGGTGCTGGTTGGAGGTGAGCGCGCAGAACAGGTGGTCGTCGGACTCGGTGATGGTTCTTCCCGGCCAGTGCCGGTAGGTGTCGCCGACCTCGAAGTCCTCGAAGTACCGGCCGAAGCCCATGCGCACGCCTCCTTCCCGCGGGACCGGCGCGGAGGCTACTGCAGCACCGGCATGCGGGGGTCGTCGACCTCCAGGCGCCCGGTGGCGGCCAGGATGAACCGCATGCGGCCGAAGTTGCGCGGGCGGCGGTCGCCCAGCAGGCCCTCCAGAAGGGCCATGGTGAGCCGGCCGGCGGCCGGGGTGGCGACCGGGGGCCGCTCCAGGGCCCGCAGCACGTCCAGGTGGTGGACGGTCGTCTCCAGCACCCGGGTGGCCACGTACTCCCCCAGGTGCATGGGGCCGTGGATGGTGGCGATCAGACGGTCGGGGGGCAGGTCCGCGGCGCGCGCGGCCGACCGGCGCCAGGCGTCGGCGAAGGCGCCCGGCAGGTCCCCCGGGCGGGTGGCGGCGGCCAGCTCCCGGGCCCGCTGCGCCACCGCCCGTGCCTCCTCGGGCCCGGTGCCGAGGCGGTAGTAGCCGACCCGGTCGCACGCCGGGGCGTCACCGCCGGGATCCTGGTCGAGGTAGGCGTGCACGCGGCCCGCGCCGCGGGCCAGATGGGCGACAAGCTCGGCCAGGTTCCACACGCCCAACGCCGGCCGCTGCCAGGCGTCGTCGGGGACGTCGGCCAGCGTCCGGTCCACCGCCTCCGACTCGCCGATGAAGGCCTCCAGCTCCATGTCCCGGGCCCTCCCCTCGTCGCACCGCAGCCTAGCCCGACCCGGGACCGGCCGGTCTTGGCCATGCGGCGCTCCCCGTGGCTCAATGGTCCCAGCACGACCCGGTCGCGAGCGGAAAGGACGCAGCGACGTGGACGAGCCCATGTCGACGACCCGGACCCTGGTCGACGCCTGCCGCCGGCTGGTCGACGGCGCCGTGGCCCGCCTGGCGGCCGACAGCGCCTCCGACGGCCGCGTCGACCTGGGGCTGGTGGACCGCGAGCAGCCCCTGGCCTACGACCTGGCCACCACGGCCAGCCAGGTCGCCGCCGCCGAGGAGATGGTCTCCTACGGCGAGCAGGGGCCCTTCGAGGCCCGGCTGGCGCTGGCCTTCGCCGGCGAGGTGGCCGCCGAGCTCGGGGCGCGCATGCTCGGGCGCGAGGCGGCCTGGGGTCTGCGGGGCGACGGGCCGC
>JALYGZ010000175.1 GCA_030776845.1 Actinomycetota bacterium | reverse complement strand
GACCGGTGTGTCGATGCCGCTGCGGCTGTGGGACGGCACGACGCTGGGCAGCGACGACGAGGGCTTCCGCATCGTGCTGCGCCATCCGTGGTCGCTGCGCGCCATGCTGCTGCCGCCGTCGGACCTGTCCGCCGGCGAGGCGTACCTCGACGACGACATCGACCTGGAGGGCGACGCGGTCGGCCTCATGGAGGTCGGCGCGAGGATGCAGCGGGCGGGGTTGACCCGCGTCGACCAGGCGCGCCTGGCGCGCCAGCTGCTGCGACTGCCCCGCCCTCCGCGCAGGAGCCACCCGCTGCGGGCGCGGCTGCGGGGCGCGCGTCACTCCCGGGCCCGGGACCGGGCGGCGATCGCCCACCACTACGACCTGGACCAGCGCTTCTACGAGCAGTTCCTTGACCGCCGGCTGGTGTACTCGTGCGCGTACTTCGGCACGCCCGACGAGGACCTGGAGACCGCCCAGCTGCGCAAGCTGGACGTGGTCTGCCGCAAGCTGCGCCTGCGCCCGGGGCGGCGGCTGCTGGACATCGGCTGCGGCTGGGGCTCCCTGCTGTTGCACGCCGCCCGCGAGTACGGCGTCGTCGGCGTGGGGGCCACCCTGTCGCGCACGCAGGCGGAGGCGGGGCGGCAGCGCGCGGAGGAGGCCGGCCTGGGTGATCGCGTCGACATCCGCCTGATGGACTACCGCGATCTGACCGGCACCTTCGACGCGGTCGCGTCGATCGGCATGTTCGAGCACGTCGGCGTGGATCACCTCGGCGAGTACTTCCGGGCCGCGCACCGCCTGACCGCACCCGGAGGGCTGTTCCTCAACCACGGCATTGTCACCGGCCACAACCAGGGCAACCAGGCGCTGCACGGCCGCTCGTTCGCGGCCAAGTACGTCTTCCCCGACGGCGCGCTCGCGCCGGCCTGGCGCGCGGCGCGCGAGATGGAGGAAGCCGGATTCGAGCTCATCGACGTCGAGCAGCTGCGGCCCCACTACGAGCTCACGCTGCGGCACTGGGTACGCCGGCTGGAGCGCAACCACGAGGCCGCCGTGGCCGCCGCCAGCGAGGTGCGCTACCGGGTGTGGCGGTCCTACATGGCCGCCTCGGCGCTCGGCTTCGCCCGGGGTGACATGGGCCTCGCGCAGGTGCTCGGCTCCAAGGGTCACGACCTCCCGCTGGGGCGGTCGTGGATGCTGCCGGCGTTCTAGACCACGGGGCTGCGGCGCTCCAGCAGGACCACGTCGCGCCACCGCCCCGCCAGCATGCCCAGCCGCTCGCGGACGCCGACGACCCGGAAGCCGCAACGCTCGTGCAGGCGCAGGCTGGCCTCGTTCTCCGGGAACACCCCCGCCTGCAGCGTCCACAGCCCGGCCTCCTCGGACGCGGACACGAGCTGGGACAGCAACAGCCGCCCGACCCCCCGCCCGCGCCGGTCGGGATCGGCGTAGACGCTGACCTCGGCGACGCCCCTGTACACGCACCGGGTGGAGACCGGGGACAGCGCCGCCCACCCCACGACGTCGTCGGCCTCGCGGGCGGCCAGTCGCGGCGCCGCCAGGTGCGCGGCGTCCCAGGCCGGCCAGGCCGGCACCGCCGTCTCGAAGGTCGCCCGTCCCTCGGCGATGCCGGCCGCGTAGATCGCGGCGACCCGGGGCCAGTCGTGCGGGTCGAGCGGCGTGACCCGCAGCTGCCGGGTGGTCGTCATGGTCGCTTCAGCGTACTGTCAAGCAGGGATCCGGCACGGTGGTGAGCTGGCCGCGCCGGCCGCGGCCCGAGCTGGCCGACGGCGAGCGGGAGCGCCTCCTGGGAGAGGCCGACGCGGTGCTCGACCGCAACTGGCGGGGCGCGTCGACGGTGCCCGAGCCCGACCTGTATCCGCATCAGTGGTGCTGGGACGCGGGCTTTCTGGCGATCGGGCGCTCATGGGCGGACCAGGCCCGCGCGCAGCAGGAGCTCGAGAGCCTGTTCCGCGGGCAATGGGGCAACGGGATGGTGCCCCACATCGTCTTCGACCCGGCCGTGGCCCCCGACGCCTACTTCCCCGGGCCGTCATTCTGGCGAAGCGAACGGGCCGGGCAGTCGCCGGGCGGCGTGAGCACGTCGGGCATCACCCAACCGGCGCTGCATGCCCGCGCCGCCTTGGAGATCCACCGAAACGCCGGCGACCGGGACGAGGCCCTGGCCTTCCTCCGTCGGCTCTACCCGAAGCTGGTGGCACAGCACGACTACCTGGCCCGGTGCCGTGACCCCAACGACAACGGGCTGGTCGCCATGATCCACCCCTGGGAGTCGGGGATGGACAACTCCCCGGCCTGGGACGGCGAGCTGGCCGACCTGTCCATCCCCCCGGGCGCGCTGCCCCGCTACGAGCGCCGCGACCTGGCCCACGCCGACCCCCGCGACCGGCCGACCGACGAGGCCTACGACCGCTTCGTGTACCTGGCGATGACCTACCGGGACTCGGGGTACGACGACGCGGGCCTGCTGTCGGACAGCCCATTCCTGGTCGAGGATCCGATGTTCAACGCGATCTGCCTGTGGTCGCTGCACGCGCTGGCCGAGATCGCCGGACTGGTCGGCGCCGACCCGGCCCCTCACCGAACGGCGGCGGCACGCCTGCACGACGCGCTGCTGGAGCGGCTGTGGGACCCGGCGGCGGGCCGCTTCTTCGGGCGGGACCCCCGCGGCGCCCGTCGGGGACCCCAGAACACGATCATCTCGTTCATGCCGCTGCTGGATCCCGACCTGCCCGCTGCGACGGTCGACACGATCGTCGCCGCGATGGCGTCGCCGGCCTTTCACCCCCCGGACCCGTCCGTGCACTTCCTGGTGCCCAGCCTCGACGTGCGCGCCCGCGAGTTCGACCCCCGCCGGTACTGGCGCGGACCGGTGTGGTTGAACACCGACTGGCTGCTGTGGCGGGGGCTGTCTCAGCACGGACGCACCACCCCCGCCGATGACGTCGCCGCCAGCATGGTCGGCCTGGTCCGCCGATCCGGCTACCGCGAGTACTTCAACCCCTTCGGCGGCGAGGGCTACGGCGGCGCCGGCTTCAGCTGGTCGGCCGCCCTGCTGATCGACCTGCTCCGGCGCACTGGCTGACCCAGGGGCCTTGCCGCCGGGCCGCTGCCGTATTATGAACTGAGATTGATGCGACGCAGGGACCTGCCGAAGCGACCGGGGGTGGACCCCCGCGCCGACGAGGTCGCCGTCCGCCTGAGTGCGCTGGCCGACCCGGTGCGACTGCGCCTGCTGGGGCTGCTCGCGCGGGGGGACTGCCCCGTGGGATTGCTGGCCTCGGCGCTGGGAGTGGGCCAGAGCCTGGTCTCCTTCCATGTGGCGGCGTTGCGGGCGGCGGGGCTGGTGGCCACACAGCGGGTCGGGCGGTTCACGTACGCGCGGCTGCAGCACGGCTCGTTGGGCGGGTTGCTCAACGAGGTCGTCGACCTCGTCTCGCTGGCCGAGGCCCCCATGACTCCCGGAGGGACCCGCATGCGCACGGTCGTCTTCGCCTGTGTCCACAACGCCGGCCGGTCGCAGATGGCGGCCGCCCTGTTCAACCGATCCGCTCCCGACGGCTGGCGGGCGGTGTCCGCGGGAACCCGGCCTGCCGACCACGTGCATCCACCGGTGGTCGACGTGATGGCGGAGGTCGGCGTGGACCTGTCGACCGCCCAGCCCCAGCTGCTGACCCCGGAGATGGCCGACGACGCGGTGCTGCTGGTAACGATGGGCTGCGGCGAGGAGTGCCCCAGCCTTACCGTGCCCCGTCAGGACTGGCCCGTCGCGGACCCCGCGGGCCTCCCCCTGGACGAGGTCCGGACGATCCGCGACGAGCTGCGCGACCGGGTGACGGCACTGCTCGTCGAGGTGGACGACGCCGCCGACCTCGACGCCGACGAGCGCGCCGCGGTCCACCGCGCCATGGGCCAGATCCACCCCCGTCTGCTCAGGCTGCTCGGCCGCGAGCGCGTCGAACGGGTGGTGGCAGAGGAGGTCAGACGCTTCCGAGGCGCCCGGGTGCGCACTTTCATGGACATCCTGGTCTCCCGCCACGCCCAGGAGCGGCTCCGCGCCGTCGCCCAGGCAGAGGGGCGCCTGGCCAAGGCGGTGCCCGAGGTCCTGTTCGTCTGCGTCCACAACGCCGGCCGGTCCCAGATGGCCGCCGCGCTGGCCAAGCGGATTGGCGGGGACAGAATCCATGCCTGGTCCGCCGGCACCGAACCCGCCGATCAGGTCCTGGCCGGAGCGACGGCGGCCATGGCCGAGGTCGGCATCGACCTGTCGGCGAGCGCTCCCAAGCCATGGACCAACGAGCTGGTCCGCGCCGCCGATGTCGTCGTGACCATGGGCTGCGGCGACAACTGCCCCTATTTCCCCGGCGTGCGCTACGTCGACTGGCAGGTGCCCGACCCGGCCGGCAAGCCCCTCGACGAGGTCCGTGCCATCCGCGACGACCTCGCCGCACTCGTCGAGGACCTCGTCGCCTCACTCGCCGCCGGGACTGCCCTGCCCCGCGCCACGACCAACCTGTCATAGGGCGGCGTGGTAATCGACAGCCACAGTGGTCCACGTCGTCTTCACGACGGGCTTGGGCTCCTCAACAGGTGGCTGACGTCCTCCAACGAACCTCCGCGCCGCCGCCGACAGCTCGGTGTCGTCGATCGACCGGCCAGCGCCACACCGGCCGCGGTGACCGCCGCCCCGATCCCGACGCCGAGGGTGAGGGGGTCGCCGAACTGGGCCGCGGCCCAGACGGCGGTGACCGGTGCGGTGAGCAGGATCAGCGTGGCGGTGCGTGTCGGGCCGCACCGTCGAGCACTCGCCAGTAGAGGCCGTAGCCACCCAGTGTGGAGAGCACCACCGTCCAGGCCACGGCCGCCCAGAACTGTGACGCCGCCGGAAGGAGGCTTGCGCCCTGCAGTGTGGCGGCGATGGGCGCCGCGAGGGCATACACGACGCAGTGCAGGGCCAGCACCGGCACCGGCGGGTTCGCGCAGGGACGCGGGCCGCGTCCCCGCCGTGAGGCCGACCATTCCCAACAGCGGCAGGAGGAGCCCCACCGTGGCGCGTCGCCGACTCCCGGGTCCAGCCCCACTGCGAGGCGACGCCGGCGATGCCGACGAGGCGCCGAGCCACTGCCGGGCGGCCACGGCGTCGCCGAGCACCGGCCCGCGAGCGCGACGGTGACCAGCGGCCTAGAGCGCGGCGATCAGCGCGACCAGTCCAGCGGGCGCACCGACCTCGACCGCGCCGATGGTCGCCCCCAGCTACCCGACCACGCTGAGCAGCGAGCCCAGGGTAGTGGGTCGGTTTGACTCGAAGAGGTTGGGGTCCTCGGCGGCAGCCTCCTCAACACGGGGTGGTCGATGAACCCCACCCGACCCGCGATGAGATCGCGCCGGCATTCCGTTTGGGGTCGGGACGATGGACCCCACTCGTCAGATGCACGGACTCCCTCCTGCACACCGGTGCCCCGCAACTGTTCCGGCGTGCCCGGTTCACCGAAAGTGGCTCTTCGTCTCTGACCGTGGTGGGCCGGTCGGAGTGAGTTCCGTCTGAAAGGCCTGAAGCTCCCCGAGACTCGCAGCTGTCCAAGGCCGGCGAGTTGAGGAGCTTCAGGTGCAACCAGAGCGTA
>JALYGZ010000174.1 GCA_030776845.1 Actinomycetota bacterium | reverse complement strand
GGCCTGGGCCTGCACACCGCCCGCCTGTCGGGTGGCGACGCGGCGGGACACGCGGCCGTGGTTCGGGACTGGCGGGACGCCGTCACCGCCCTGGGGGGCGCGGTCGTCGTGCGCCGGCGGCCGCCGGGGCTGGACGACCCCGACGACATCTGGGGCCCGCCGCCGTCCTCGGCCGGGATCATGCGCCGCGTCAAGGAGGCGTTGGACCCGCAGCGGCGCCTGGCCCCCGGGCGCTTCGTCGGCGGCCTGTAGACGACGACACCGAGCGGGAGTGACCACATGAGCGACCAGCGGCCGGACGACACCGGCGCAGAGACGACGCAGGAGACGCCGGACCAGGCCGGCGAGGGGGCCCCGCAGGTCACCACCGCCCCGCAGGAGCAGCCCTGGTCGGGCGTGTTCGACCCCCACCATCCCCCCCAGGCCGAGCTCATCGACGACTGCGTGCACTGCGGCTTCTGCCTACCGACCTGCCCGACCTACGCGCTGTGGGGCGAGGAGATGGACTCGCCGCGCGGGCGCATCTGGCTGATGAAGCTGGGCCTGGAGGGCGAGGTGGAGATGAACGACACCTTCGTGCGGCATCTCGACGCGTGCCTGGGCTGCATGGCGTGCGTGACCGCGTGCCCGTCCGGTGTGCAGTACGACAAGCTCATCGAGGACACCCGCGCGCAGATCGAGCGCAACTACGAGCGCAGCCGGGCCGACGAGCTGTTCCGCCAGCTGGTCTTCGCCCTGTTCCCCCATCCCCGGCGGCTGCGCGCCGCCAGCCTGCTGGGCTGGGCCTACCAGCGCACGGGCATGGCCGCCGCCGTGCGCCGCTGGGGGGTCACCGACCGCCTGCCCCCCCGGCTGCGCGCGCTCGAGTCGCTGATGCCTGACGTGGGGCTGCGGACGCTGGGGCGCACGACACCGACTCTGACCGAGGCGCGGGGCCAACGGCGGCGCCGCGTCGGCCTGCTCACTGGCTGCGTCCAGCGGGTGTTCTTCTCCGACGTCAACGCCGCCACGGCCCGGGTGCTCGCGGCGGAGGGCTGCGAGGTCTACGCGCCCCGGTCCCAGGAATGCTGCGGCGCGCTGATGGTCCACGCCGGGCAGGAGGCGCAGGCACTGGACAAGGCCAGGGCGATGATCGACGTCTTCGAGGGGACGGGCGTCGACACGATCGTCGTCAACGCCGCGGGATGCGGCTCCACCATGAAGGAGTACGGCTGGCTGCTGCGCGACGACGAGCGCTACGCCGAGCGCGCGAGGGCCTTCAGCGACAAGGTCCGCGACGTCACCGAGGTGCTGGCCGCACTCGAGACGGCGGCGCCGCGGCACCCCATCGCGGGGCGCGTGGCGTATCACGACGCCTGCCACCTGGCGCACGCCCAGGACGTGCGCGGCGAGCCGCGCTCGATGCTGTCGACGATCCCGGGGCTCGAACTGCTGGCCATCCCCGAGCCGGAGATCTGCTGCGGCTCGGCGGGCATCTACAACCTCGTGGAGCCCGAGGCCGCCGAGGACCTGGGGCGGCGCAAGGCCGACAACATCGCCTCGACCGGTCCGGACGCCGTGGCGACCGCCAACCCCGGCTGCCTGCTGCAGATCCGCAGGCACATGTCGACCAACGGCCAGGCGCCGCCGCTGTTCCACCCGATCGAGCTGGTCGACGCGTCGATCCGCGGCGTCGACCCCCTGCGCTGAGCGAGGAGCCTGCCATGGTCATGAACCCCTTCCACAGCACCGCGTCGGTCCGGGTCCGCGAGACCAGGATGCGCCGGTCGTGCCTGGCCGTGCCCGGGTCCAACCCGAAGATGCTGGCGAGCTCGGCGGACTCCGACGCCGACCAGGTCTTCTTGGACCTGGAGGACGCCGTCGCGCCGGACGAGAAGAAGGGGGCGCGCGACCACATCGTCGAGGCCCTGAACACCGTCGACTACGGCGACAAGGTCGTCGCCGTGCGCGTCAACGATGTGACGACACGCTTCTGCTACGGCGACATCGTCGAGCTGGTGCGCGGCGCCGGCGACAACGTCGACTGCCTGATGATCCCCAAGGTCCAGGACGCCGGCCAGATGTGGTTCGTCGAGAACCTGCTCAACCAGCTCGAGGAGGACCTCGGCATGGACCACCGCATCGGGCTGGAGGTGCAGATCGAGACCGGCACCGGGTCGGTCAACATGACCGAGATCGCGCGGGTGACCGACCGCACCGAGACCCTCATCTTCGGGCCGGGGGACTACGCGGCGGACCAGAACGTCCCGCAGCTGGACCTCGGCATGATCGAGCCCGAGTACCCGGGCCACCAGTGGCACTACATCATCGCCCAGATCACCAACAACGCCCGGGCGGTCGGGGCCGACGCGATCGACGGCCCCTTCGGCGACTACGGCGACCCCGACGGCTACCGCGAGTCGTGCAAGCGCGCGCGGCTGCTGGGCATGGACGGCAAGTGGTGCATCCACCCGTCCCAGATCGAGATCGCCAACGACGTGTTCACGCCCACCCAGGAGGAGTACGAGTTCGCCGAGCGGGTGCTGTCGGCCTACCAGGAGGCCATCGAGGCCGGCAAGGGGGCGGCCACCCTCGACGGCAAGATGATCGACGAGGCCTCCCGCAAGATGGCCGAGAAGCTGGCAGAGCGGGGGCGGGCCGCGGGGCTGGGGTGACCCGCCTCAGCGGCGGCGGCCGGCCCGGCGACGCTGTCGGATGTCCCGGGCGCGCTCGCGCCGGCGCAGCCGCTTGAACACGACCCGGCGGCGGCGACGCTCGGCCCGGGCCCGCGCCTTCGCGCGCAGCTTCAACAGCCCGTACGCCCCGGCGGGGATGAGGACGGCTTTGCGCCTGTACCACGGCGTGCCCTGCGAGGCCCGGTCGGTGGATTGCTGGCTGGCCATACGGTGTCCTTTCCGTGTCGGGTACCTGGACGTGCCTGGAGCGCACGATGCCCGCCCGGGCCGGATCGTAGGCCGGCCACGCTCCATCCGGCCGGGGGGCGCACGCCCATGACCGGGCTCGTGCTCGCCGGTGGCGACAGCACGCGGATGGGGCGGGACAAGGCGCTGCTCCGCCTGGGTGGCCGTACCCTGGTCGAGCGCGCGGTGGCGGTCCTGGCCGACTGCTGTGATCCCGTCCTGGTCGCATCCGGGGACGGGCGCCGGCTGCCGGGGCCGGGTGTCGAGCAGGTGGCCGACCGGTCGGGCGCCGGTCCCCTGGCGGGCATCCTCGGCGGGCTGGAGCGGTCACCGCACCCGCTCGTGGCGGTCGTGGCGGTCGACATGCCGTACGCGAGCGCCGCCGTGCTGCGGGCGCTGGCCGCCCAGTGGCGGGGTGAGCCGGCGGTGGTGCCGTCGGTGGCGGGCCGCCTCGAGCCGCTGCATGCCGTCTGGCAC
>JALYGZ010000173.1 GCA_030776845.1 Actinomycetota bacterium | reverse complement strand
GAGCACGACGCCGTAGGCGCCGGCCACGCCCAGCGCCGGCGCGCCGCGGACCCGCAGCGAGGCGATCGCCTCGGACAGGCGCTCGACCGACCCGCAGTCGACCGTGACCGCCGAGGAGGGCAGCGTGGTCTGGTCCAGCAGGCGGACGGCCGGCCCCCCTTCGTCCGCGGGCACCCAGCGGACGGCGAACAGATCGCCGGTCACACCCTGTCCCCCCATGGCGTCCTCTACGGGACCAGCGCCTGGGGGGCCAGCGCCACGATGCCGGTCCCGCCCAGGGCGCGCAGGTCCCCCAGCCGGTCCCACAGCTCGTGGCCGGCCACCACGAAGTGCACCGCGACCAGGTCGTCGCGGCCGGCCAGCGGCAGCACCGTGGGCGACGCGAGCCCGGGGAAGACCGCCCGCAGCTCCTCGAGGCGCCCCCGGGGGACGTGCAGCATGACGTAGCGGTGCCCCCGGGCGGCGAGCACGGCCTCCAGGCGCAGCACCAGCCCGTCCAGCCCGGCCGTGCCGGCGCGCCGGACGAACTGCGCCTCGCAGCGGCGGACCACCTCCAGCACCCGCAGCCGGTTGGTCGCGAGGCTCGTGCCGGTCTCGCGCAGGTCCACGATGGCGTCGGCGAGGCCGGCGGCGCACACGCCCTCGAGCGCCCCGCCCATGGCCACGACCGTGACGTCGATGCCCTTGGCCTGGAAGAAACGCCCGGTCAGCGCGGGCAGGTGCGTGGCCACGACGGCGTCCTGCAGGTCCGCGGCGTCGCGGCGGCCGTCGTCGTCGCGGCTGGCCACGACCAGCTCGGACCGGCTGAAGCCCAGCGGCAGGCCGGGCAGGTCCTCCAGGTCGTGCTCGGCGACGATGTCGGTCGCCACGAAGGCCGCGTCCAGCGAGCCGGCCGCCAGCGCCGCCCCGGCGTCGCGGGGGCGCATCTCGATGAACTCCAGGTCGCCGACGGCGGCGATGGACCCCGAGCCGTGCAACATGTCGGTCGTGTAGCCCGCGCGGTCGAGCAGCACCAGGCACTCGTCGCGCAGGCGCCCGCGCGAGGGCACCCCGACGCGCAGGCCCGAGCGGTCCGCGGGCCCCGTGTCGGTGCCGCTCACCGCCGCCGCTCCCGCAGGCGGGCCAGCACGGCCTCCAGCGGCACCCCCGCCCCCACCAGGGCGGCCAGCACGTGGAACACCACGTCGGCGGCCTCCTCGGCGACGCGGTCCCCGTCGGCCGTAACCCGCCCCAGCTCGAGGCACAGCTCGAAGGACTCCTCCATGAGCTTGCGCTGGGTCAGCTCGGGGTCGGCGATCAGCGCGGCCGAGTAGGAGCCCGGCGGCGGGTCCCGCCGCCGCCGCACGAGCACCCGCTCCAGCTCTTGAAGGACCCCGTCGACGGCCCCGCCGGGGTCAGGTGCCGAGGTCGTAGGAGCCAAGGTAGGCCTCCTGGTCCTCGGTCAGCACGTCGATGGCTGTGCCCATCGACGCCAGCTTGAGGCGGGCGACCTCCGCGTCGATGCCCAGCGGGACGTCCACGACGCCCGCGGCGCGCGGCGGGCCCTGGGTGGACAGCCAGGCCATGACCAGGGCCTGGTCGGCGAAGCTCATGTCCATCACCGCCGCGGGGTGGCCCTCGGCCGCACCCAGGTTGACCAGCCTGCCCTGCGCCAGGAGCACCAGGCGCCGCCCGTCGGCCATGGCGAACTCCTCGGCGTCGGGCCGCACCTCCCGGCGGGAGACTGCCAGCTTCTCCAGGGCCCCGAGGTCAATCTCGACGTCGAAGTGCCCCGCGTTGCACAGGATCGCGCCGTCGTGCATCGCCTCGAGGTGCTCGGCGCGGATGACCGACGTGTCGCCGGTCACGGTGACGAACACGTCGCCCTGCGGCGCGGCCTCGGCCATGGGCATCACTCGGTAGCCCTCCATCCTGGCCTCCAGGGCCCGGATGGGCTGGACCTCGGTCACGACGACCTCGGCGCCGAGGCCACGGGCGCGGCTGGCCACCCCGCGCCCGCAGAAGCCGAAGCCGGCGACGACGACCGTCCGGCCCGCCAGCAGCACGTTCGTCGCGCGGATGATCCCGTCGATGGTCGACTGTCCCGTTCCGAAGCGGTTGTCGAACAGGCGCTTGCTGGGGGTGTCGTTGACGGCCACGATCGGGTAGCGCAGCGCCCCGGCCCGCTCCATGGCCCGCAGCCGGATGACGCCGGTGGTGGTCTCCTCGGTGCCGGCCAGCACCCGCGCCGCCTGCTCCGGGCGCTCGCCGTGCAGCCGGTTCACCAGGTCGCAGCCGTCGTCCATCGTCATCGTCGGGCGCCGGTCCAGGGCGACGTCGATGTGGCGGTAGTAGGTCCCGGCGTCCTCGCCGCGGACGGCGTGCACGCTGAGGCCGTACTCGCCGACGAGGGCGGCGGCGGTGTCGTCCTGGGTCGACAGCGGGTTGCTGGCGACCAGCGTCACGTCGGCGCCCCCCGCCGCCAGGGTCCGCACCAGGTTGGCCGTCTCGGTCGTGACGTGCAGGCACGCGGCGACGGTCTGACCCTCCAGCGGGCGCTCGGCGGTGAAGCGCTCGCGCAGCAGCCCGAGGACGGGCATGCCGCGCTCGGCCCACTCGATGCGCGCCCGCCCGCGCGCGGCCAGGCCCAGGTCGGCGACGTCGTGCGGCGGCAGCTCAGGCATGGCTTAACAAACCTTCGTCAAGAATCGGACACAACGGGGCCCAGACTATCTCACGGACCCGTCATCCCTTGGCTTACAGCTGCGGCAGCATCTCGCGCAGCACGCCGGCCAGACG
>JALYGZ010000172.1 GCA_030776845.1 Actinomycetota bacterium | reverse complement strand
CCGGCCCGTTCGACTCCCTCCGCCATCCAGGGCACGGGTCCCGACAGCGCATAGTCGAGCTTGAACACCCCGGGGCCGTGGCGGAAGCTGCCGAGCTGGGCACGGCGCACCACAGGCACCCGGTAGTCCACGATCCGCAGCGCCTCGTGGGCGGTCGTGGCGAGCAGCACCAGCCGGGATGGGGGCAGGTCCGACAGGGACGAAACCGTCACGCCCGTCTCGAACTCTGCACCGAGGGTCTTGGCATAGGACGCCAGGGCCTCGGCGATCGCCTGGGCACCTCCCCTGGGCATCGGCCACCCTCCGGCGTGTGCCGCCACGCTCAGGATCAGCCCGAAGCCCGCCGACGTCGGGTAGCCCAGGGGGAGGAATGCGTGCCCGGTCATTCCCGCCAGCAAGGTCTTGGCGTGCCGCTGCCGAAACCGCGAATCGGCGAGGCTGCGCAGCGAACGCAACGCCAGCAGGCCGAACCTGCCGACCGTCAACGGGTCTCGGGGAACGCGCACCGGGCCGAGGAACTGGTGGCGTAGCACTTCCCAGCTCTCCACGAGAGGCTCGAACAGCCGGCGCCAGGCTCCCCCGTCGCGGCCTAGGCCGGCAGCCGTCTCTTCGATCGAGCGGTGTAACAGGACCGCCCGCGCCGCATCGAGCGGATGTGCCGCAGGCAGCCCGGGGTGGATCCATTCCAGGCCGTGCTCGTGGAGAGGGAGCTGGCTGAAAAAAGGCGAGGCGATCGCAAGTGGATGAATACCCGAACAGATGTCGTGACGAAATCCCGGCAGGGTCAGCTCCGCCGTGCGGGTGCCACCGCCGAGCGTGGCCGCCTCCTCCACGACAAGCACGGCGAGATCGGCGCGGGCCAGATGCACGGCCGCCGCCAGCCCGTTCGGCCCCGAGCCGACCACGATCGCGTCGTAGCGCGCCAGCGCTCCCCCTCCTTTTCAACGGGCAGTTGCCCGCCCAACCTGTGCCGCCCGGGCCGCGAGAACGGAACGTCCTGGCGCCGGTACCGCGTGTTTGGGAAGGGTCTCCTTCTCCATCCGCCAAGCGATCCCGACCACCTTTACCACAGCTGAACCGGCCATGCTCCCTGCCTCCCTCACGCCCCGATGCAGCGGAGGAGGCTGGCGAGGGCCCACGCAGCGGGATCGGCCGCGCGGGGTGATACTCCCCTTCTGCAATGCACGGGAGACGGCGGTGAACCGCATTCGAGGTGGCGCAGCTCGGCAGCCAGGAGCTGAACCGCCCATGTCCTCGTCCTACGCGCCAGGCGGGGCTGTGCGCTCGGCCGCCGCCTTCGTCGGCTTCGTGCTGCTCCTCGCCGCCTGCTCGCCAGCGGAGGAGCCGCGCGTGGAGCTGGCAGAGGTGCGTGCGGGAGCGGTGGCTCAGACCGTTGCGGCCCCGGCGAAGGTCGAGCCGGCGGGGCGCGCCGCCGTGGCCGCTCCGGGTGGCGGGCAGGTGGCGGAGCTGTTCGTGCGCGACGGCGACCACGTCGCGGCCGGCGCCCCTGTGCTGCGACTGGAGTCCGACGGGGTCGAGCTCGCCGTGACCCAGGCACGGGCAGGGGTCGAGGCGAGTGGCGCGCTCGCCGCCGTGCCGCCGGCTCCCAACGTCAGCCCCATCATCGCCGTCATCCGCGGTCAGGTCGAAGAGACCGTCCCCCCGCTGCTCGCCTCGGCCGAGGCGGCGGCAGCCACGATCCCCGACCCCCAGGCACGCAGCGACGCCCTCGCGCGGGTCGCCGAGGCGCACGTCGGCTACGAACGGACCGTCCGAGACCTGGCCAACGCCGAAGAGAAAGCCCGAAGCGCCACGCGGCGGGCCACCGCTGCTCAACGCCGCGCCGCTGAAGCCCAGCGCAAGCAGGCGGAAGCGGCCCTCGCGGCGGCGCGATCCCGCGAGGCCGACCTCGTCGTGCGCGCCCCCACCGCCGGCATCGTGGAGTTCGCCGACCCCGCCGCCAAGGGGAACCCCTCGAGCACGTCGCTGCCGGGCGGGCTCGGTGACCTGCTGGGAGAGGCCGCCCTCAGCGTGGGGGGGCCGCCCGCGGTCGGTGCCCAAACCGCCCCAGGACAGCCGCTGTTCAGCGTCTACGACCTCTCGGGCTTCCACGTCCGAGCCGAGGTGGACGAGGTGGACGCGGTGCTTGTGACCGAGGGGCAGCCGGTCGAGATACTGGTCGACGCCTACCCTGACCGGACCTTCGCGGGCCGCGTCGAGCGGATGGCCGTCGCCCCCGTCGCAACCACGGCCGGCAGCGTCGTCTATCCCGTCTTCGTCGTCTTCGATACGCTGCCCGACGACATATCACTCCGGGTCGGCCTGACCGCTTCGATCGAGGTCGCCGTGAAGCGGGTCGACTCCGGCACGCTCGTCCCTGCCGGTGCGCTCCTCCGCCGCGGCGGCCGCGATGTCGTGCTGGTCGACCGCCAAGGGCGAGCCCGAGAGGTGGCGGTGGTGCCGCTTGCGGTCGGAGCGGACGAGGCGGCCGTGGAGGGGGGCCTCGCCGTCGGTGATCGCGTCATCATCGCCGGCTTCGAACAGGTCGACGACGGCGACCCCCTCCCAGATTCCCGACCCCGCCGGGGGGACCGTGCCCCCGCTCGTTGAGGCAACCGACGTCCACCGCACCTACCCCCTCGACGGTGTCGTCGTCCAAGCCCTGCGAGGGGTGAGCTTCACCATCCAGGCCGGGGAGTACGTCGCCGTGCTCGGCCCTTCGGGCAGCGGCAAGTCGACCCTGCTGCACCTGCTCGGCGCCCTCGACCGTCCCACCGCCGGGACGATCCGCTTCGACGGCCGTGACCTTCGTAGCCTTTCCGACTCACAGCTCGCGGAGGTGCGCAACCGGCGCATCGGCTTGGTCTTCCAGTCCTTCCACCTCCTGCCGCGCCTCACCGCGCTCGGTAACGTCGCACTGCCCCTCGTCTACCGCGGGGTGGCGCAGCGTGAGCGCCGCCGCCGGGCGCTGGAAGCCCTCGACGCGGTGGGGGTCGCGGACCGGGCCGGGCACCGGCCCACACAGCTGTCTGGAGGCCAACAGCAGCGCGTGGCCATCGCGCGGGCGATCGTCGGCTCCCCCGCGCTGCTCCTCGCCGACGAGCCGACCGGAAACCTCGACACCGCCACCGGCGGCGAGGTCCTCAGGCTGCTCGCCCGCCTCCACGCACAGGCCGGCACCGCCCTCGTCGTCGTGACCCACGACGAGCGCATCGCCGCGGGAGCCGAGCGCCGCATCGAGGTGCGCGACGGACTTCTCGCCGAGCAGACCGCCCCCAGAGCCCGCGGGGGACACCCCCGCACCCCCGGGCCGGGCAGCCGGTGAATGCGATGGAAGCGGTCCGGGTGGCGTTACAGGCGGTGCGCGCCCACCGGCTGCGCTCCGTCCTGACTGTCCTCGGGGTGGCGATCGGCGTGCTCGCCGTCGTGCTGCTCGTCGCGATCGGCCAGGGCACGCGGGTCGAAGTGACCCACACCATCGAGGGACTCGGCTCGAACCTCCTCCTCGTGTTCCCCGGACGGGCGGATTTCGGCACCGCCCCCACCCGCTCGAAGTTCACGCTGCGTGATGTCGAGCGGGTGGGGAGGGCACTCGGCGACCCTTCCCGGGTAGCCGCGGATATCGTCTCGGGTGAACTCGTTCGTGCTCGCAGCCGAACGAGCTACGCAAGCGTGCTCGGGGTGACGGAGACGTTCCGGAACGTAATCGCCCGCGAGCTTTCCCGTGGCGATTACTTCTCGGCCTCCGACGTCGCGAGTGGCCGCCGGCTCGCGATTCTGGGTGCCGACGTGGCCGCGGGACTCCTGCCCGGACGCGACCCGCTGGGCGAGAGTGTGACCATCGCGGGGCTGCGGTTTC
>JALYGZ010000171.1 GCA_030776845.1 Actinomycetota bacterium | reverse complement strand
GTGCCACGGCGCGGACGCGGTCCAGGCGGAAGTCCCGCGGCGCCTGGACGGCGCGGCACCACGCCCGCAGGTACCAGGCGCCGCCGGCGCCGGCCACGGCCCACGGCTCGACGTCGCGCTCGGTGGTCTCGCCCTTGGACGCCGAGCGGTACACCAGGTGCAGCACCTCGCCCTCCTCGACGGCTCGCCACAGCAGCGCCAGGTGCTCGTCGCCGGGGGCGGACAGGTCCACCGCCACGCCCGGCTGGACCCCCAGGGCGCGCTCGAGCTTGTCGACGGCCCCGGCCAGGGGCTCGGAGCCGGCCAGGCCGACGCTGAGCAGCGCGCGCCCGGCCAGCAGCAGCGTGACTGCCTCGTGCAGGCTGAGCCGCAACGGCCGACGGAAGAAGTCGGCCATCCGCACGACCACGCGGTTCCCGACGACCGATGCCTCGATGAGATCGCCGCCGCCGTAGCCGGGCAACCCGCAGTAGCCGAGCATGTCCAAGTCGCGCGCCAGCTCGGCGCGGTCGGCACCGAACCGCCGGGCGACCTCGGCCAGCTCGACCCCGGGATGCTCGAGCAGCCACGGCACCATGGTCAGCAGGCGCTCCAGCCGCTGCAGGGTGCGCGTGGCGCGCGGCGGAGGGCTCACCCTAATCCTCCACTTCAGGCTGACCGTGAGCCAGGGAGCGCAACTGCTGCCTGACCCGCCGGCGCAGCGATGCGGGGCGAATAACCCGCAGCTCGGGACCGTACTCGAGGACCCAGCCGACGAAGCGGTCGGGGTCGCCCACGGGCAGGCTGTAGCGTGTCCAGCCACCGGGGGCCGGCCGCCCCGCGCCGCGGGCGCGGCGGGCGACGAGCCAGGCGACGGAGGGAGCGGCGTCCACCTCGGCGTCGGGCGGGGCGTCGGGGGGCGGCTGCGGCAGGACGTCATCGACACCGACCCCCTCCGGGGGCGGCTCGAACGCCCCGGGCTCGCCGACCGTGGTGACGCGCCCGCGGATCCGGTCGAGTCGGAAGACCCGGCGGCCCCTGCGCTCGTGGTCGCGGCCGACGAGGTACCAGCGCCCTCGCCGGTGCACCACCGCATGCGGGTCGACGGTGCGCCTGGCCGTGCGTCCCTCCAGGGGGGAGTAGTCGAAGCGCACCACGGTCCGTGACAGCTGCGCCTCCAAGAGGGTGGCACTGACGGGGTGGGACAGGTCCACGCCGACGGGCGGGGCGGGGGTGAGGCGCTCGGCGGCCGGCTCGTCGGCGTCGACCTCCAGCTTGCGCAGGCCGGCCGCCGCCTCGTCGACCAGGCCGGTCACCTGAAGGGCGAGCGCCAGCGCCGTCAGCTCCGAGCCGCTCAGGGCCACCGAGGGCAGGTCGTAGCGGCGGGGATCGATGCGGTAGCCCTGGGCGTCGTCCCAGCGGTCCACGGGGGCGGTGGCCACCGGGACGCCCAGGGCGCGCAGGTCGGCCTTGTCCCGCTCGAAGGTCCGCCGGAAGGCCTCGTGGGTCTCCTGGTCGTAGCCGGCGACGCGCTCGTGGATCTCGTCGGCGGTCATGGGCCGGCGCGTCTCGCGCAGGGCGATGACCAGGTTGACCAGCCGCTCGAGCCTGTCGATCATGGCTCGCCGAGGCTACCTGGCCGGCGTGGCGGCTCCGGTCATGACCGGACGGCCAGCCCGACCGGGGTGCGTGGCGCCACCGTGCTTGCGATCATGGTGTGGCCTCGTGAGACGGAGCGCCCGAAGCTGGCATCATCGAGGCGACTCGGGCCGACGGCCGCCGGGCGCTTCAGGTCCGACGACTCACTCCGACGATGCAGGTGGCATGTCCGCGACACGCGCACCCGAACGGCCTCCCCGCGGCGGGACGGGCTCGACCTCCGCCGGTGTGGTCCTGGGGTGGGCGGCCGTCGCGACGCAGGTCCTCGCAGCCGCCTGGCTGCCCGTGCGTGCGGCGATCTCACGGGCCGAGGCCCGCGGCGTGTCGGCCCTGGTGACCTCCGCCCGGGCGGCCCTGGGGGGTCTGTGCGCCCTGCAGGCGCGCCTCGTACCGACCCTGATGCGCCTGGGCCGTGGCGTCGTCAGGGCGCTCGTCGGCGCCGAGACACGCCTCGTGCCGCTGCTCGCCGCCGCCGGGTCCGCGGTCGCCACGGCCGTGCACCGGCTGGACCGACGCCTCATCCCGCCCCTGTCGCGGGCGGACGCCCCGGTCGCCGCTGTCACCGAGCGGCTGCCGTCGCGACTGGCGGACTGGGCGAAGAAGGTGGGCAAGCCGGTCGTCGCCATGGCCTCCACCACCGCCGAGTCTCCACGCCGGCTGGCGTACCGGCGGGAGCAGGCGTGGCGCCGCCGCGTCGAGGAACGCCGGGCGATGACACGGGGCACTGCGGGCTTCACCTACGTCCCACGGCCACCGGTGCCCGCCACCGTGCGGCTGCGCCGGGCGGGCCTGCACACCCTGCGGGCGACCGGCCTGCTGACCGCGACGCTCATCGCGCTGCTGGTGTTCGGGCTCGTCGCCGGGCAGTTCGGCCGTTACGTCGCCGGGGCCACGGGCAGGGCCCTCAACGTCAACCTCGCGCTGCCCCAGGATGCGCAGCTCTCACGGCTGCCGGAGCGCTCGGTCGTGTACGACTCCAAGGACCGGGTCCTGGCGGTGCTGCACGACGAGGTCAACCGGCAGGTGGTGTCGCTCGACCGCATCTCCAAGCAGATGCAGAACGCGGTCATCACCGCCGAGGACCGCGAGTTCTATGAGCACCCCGGCTACGACCTGGAGGCCGTCGGGCGGGCGGCCGTGGCCAACATCAGGGCGCAGGACGTCACCCAGGGCGGCTCCACCATCAGCCAGCAGCTGGCCAAGCAGAACTTCGCCGGCGACGAGCAGAGCTTGGAGCGCAAGTTCACCGAGCTGCTGTACTCGGTGGCCCTGGAGAGGCGCTTCTCCAAGGACGAGCTGCTCGTGCGCTACCTCAACCAGGTCTACTTCGGCTCGGGCAGCTACGGCGTGGCCGCCGCGTCGGAGGACTTCTTCCGCACGCGGCCCAAGGACCTCAATGCCGCCCAGAGTGCGCTGCTGGCCGGCGCGATCAGCAGTCCCTCCTCGCTCGACCCGCGCTCGTATCCCAAGGCCGCCCGCCGCCGTCGCAACCAGGTGCTGTCCGGCATGGCCGCCGAGGGCCACCTGACCCGGAAGCAGGCGCGGCACTGGAAGCGCACGCCGCTTAAGGTAGCCCCGGAGCGGGCGCGACGGACCGACGAGCCGTACTTCGTGGCGGCCGTCAAGCGGGAGTTCCTGTCCAATCCCGCGTTCGGCGCGACCCGGGCCGAGCGGCGGGAGCAGCTGTTCAGCGGGGGCCTGCGGATCTCGACCTCGATCGACCGGCGGATGCAGAAGATCGCCGACGAGGTCGTGGATGCCAACTTCCCCATCTACGGCGACGCCACGGCGGCGATCGCGTCGGTGGACCCCAGGACGGGGCGGGTGCTGGCCCTGCACGGCGGCGAGGACTTCGACGAGGAGCAGTTCGACCTGGCGTCGCAGGGCCGCCGGCAGCCGGGCTCTGCCTTCAAGCCATTCGTGATGGCCACGGCGCTCAAGGAGGGCTTCCCGGTCGGGACGCGCCTGACAGGGCAGAGCCCCACGGTCTTCTCGGTCGAGGGGCCCGACTGGGAGGTCGGCAACTACGGCGGCGCCAGCTACGGATCGCTGACCATCCCCGAGGCGCTGGTGAACAGCGTGAACACCGCCTTCGCGCAGCTGATGCTTGCCGTCGGCCCCGCCGACGTCATCCGGCAGGCCAAGCGCATGGGCATCGACATGAAGCGGGCGACCGGCGGGGTGTCCAACCCGTCGCTGGCGCTGGGCGGCTTCGACGTCGGCGTCACCCCTCTGGAGATGGCGGGCGGGTACGCGACGTTCGCCAACGGCGGCGAGTACCAGGAGCCGCACTTCATCGACAAGGTGCGCGACACCGATGGCCGCGTCATCTACCGGGCGGACACCTCGGGGCGGCGTGTCCTGCCCCCGGCGGTCAACGCCGTGATGGTCGAGACCATGCAGCAGGTCGTCTCCCGCGGCACGGGGACGCGGGCCCAGCTGTACAACTGGGAGGAGGCCGGCAAGACCGGCACCACACAGGACTACTCCGACGCGTGGTTCATCGGCTACACGCCGGTGCTGTCCACCGCGGTCTGGGTCGGCCACCCCGACAGCCGGGAGTCGATGAGCGGCGTGACCGGCGGCTCCTACCCCGCCTCCACGTGGCGCCAGTTCATGGAGGCCGCACTCGCCAACCGCCGGCCGGTCGCGTTCAAGGACGTCAGTACCAACCTGTCCCGGATCGCGACCGGCAAGGTGTCGGTCCCCGACGTCACCGGAGTGTCCGAGACCACCGCCACCCAGCGCCTGCTCAGGGCCCGCCTGGTGGCCGAGCCGCAGTCGACCGAGTCGGACGCGCCGAAGGGCACCATCGTGTGGCAGAACCCGGACCCGGGTGACAGGACCACGGTCGGCGACCGCGTCTACCTGGGGGTGTCGAGCGGCTACGTCCCCGAGCCCGAGCCCCAGCCCGAGCCCCAGCCCGGGTCTGACGGCGACGACGGCGGCCCCGGCGCTCAGCAGGATGACGACGGCGGCCAGGGTGGCGGTGGCGAAGGTGCCGGTAGCAGCCAGGGTGGCGGCCAGGGCGGCGGCGGCGGCCAGGGCGGCGGTCAGTAGCCTCCGGACCGATAGCGGGTCACATGCTGGCGATGAGCTTGTCGACCCGTTCGTCGGTGGCGCGAAACGGGTCCTTGCACAGCACCGTGCGCTGCGCCTGGTCGTTCAGCTTCAGGTGGACCCAGTCCACGGTGTAGTCGCGGCGCCGGCGCTTGGCCTGGCGGATGAACTCGCCGCGCAGGCGCGCCCGCGTCGTCTGCGGGGGTACGTGGCGTGCCCGCCGGATGCCTTCGTCGTCGACGACGCGGTCGACCCGGTCGCGGCGCTGCAGCAGGTGGTACAGACCCCGGTTGCGGTTCACGTCGTGGTACTGCAGGTCGAGCATCGCCACCCGCGGGTGTGACAGCGGCAGGTCGTGGCGGCGGCGGTAGTCGTCGACGAGGTGGTGCTTGGCCACCCAGTCGCACTCGCGCGCCAGCTTGAGCGGGTCGTCCTCGAGCGTCTGCAACACCCGTGCCCACTCGGCGAGCACGACCTCGGTCTCCGGGTCGGATCCCTCGTGCTCCAGGAACTGAGACACACGCTCCAGGTAGTGACGCTGGATCTCCAGCGCGCTCAGCTCCCGGCCCCCGATCAGCTTCACGCGCCTGGTGCACGACACGTCGTGGCTGATCTCGCGGATGGCGCGGATCGAGTTCTCCAGCGTCAACTCGCGCATGACGGTGCCCGCCTCGATCATGCGCAGAACCAGGTCCGTCGTCGCCAGCTTCAGCCAGACCGCGTACTCGCTCATGTTCGAGTCGCCGACGATGACGTGCAGTCGCCGGTAGCGCTCGGCGTCCGCGTGCGGCTCGTCGCGGCTGTTGATGATTGGGCGGCTGCGGGTCGTGGCCGACGACAGCCCCTCCCAGATGTGCTCGGCCCGCTGTGAGATCGAGTAGACGGCCCCCCGCGGCGTCTGCAGCATCTTGCCGGCGCCCGCGTAGATCTGACGCGTGACGAGGAATGGGATGAGCGTGTCGGCCAGCTTCTGGAACTCCCCGAAGCGGGCGACGAGGTAGTTCTCGTGGCTGCCGTAGGAGTTTCCGGCCGAGTCGGTGTTGTTCTTGAACAGGTGGATCTGCCCGGAGATGCCCTCCTCGTGCAGGCGCTGCTCAGCCTGCTCCACCAGGTTCTCCAGGATGCGCTCCCCCGCCTTGTCGTGGGTGACGACGTCATGCACCGAGTCGCACTCGGGGGTGGCGTACTCCGGGTGGGAGCCGACGTCGAGGTACAGGCGGGCGCCGTTCTCCAGGAACACGTTGGACGAGCGGCCCCAGCTGACGACTCGGCGGAACAGGTAGCGCGCGACCTCGTCGGGCGACAGCCGCCGCTGCCCCCGGAACGTGCAGGTCACGCCGTACTCGACCTCGAGGCCGAAGATGCGGCGCTGCATGTCAACGAGGCCTTTCGTCGGTCCCCGACTCCAGGGCCCGGGCGACGGCCTCGTCGCTCAGGCGGCGGAACTTTCGCCGGCCGCGGCCCCGGTCGAGCACCGCGACCTCGAGCCGTCCGGCGCCCAGCCCGTCGCCGTCGCTGAGCGCGGTGCGGGCCCACCCCAGGGCAGTGGCCAGGTCCCGGCCCGGCTGGAACAGCTCCGACAGGCGGGCGTTGACCCGGTCGGCGTCGCCGCCGATGGCGACGAATCCCTCCTCGTCGGTGATCGAGCCGTCGTAGAGGATGTGGAACAGTTCCACGTCGGAGTCACCGACCTCGGCGACGAGCAGCTCGACCTCGTACGGCTTGGACCCCTCGGTGAACGCGGTGCCCAGGGCCGTGGCGTACGCGTTGGCGAGCGAGCGTCCGGTCACGTCCTCGCGTGCGTACTGATAGCCGCGGACGTCGGCGACCCTGATGCCGGCCACCCGCAGCTGCTCGAACTCGTTGTACTTGCCGACCGCGGCGAAGGCGATCCGGTCGTAGATCTCGCTGACCTTGCGCAGGCTCGACGAGGGGTTCTCGGCCACGAACAGCACCCCGGCGTCGAAGGCCACCGCGACAACGGAGCGTCCCCGGGCGATGCCCTTGCGGGCGTAGTCGGCCCGGTCCTTCATGAGTTGCTCGGGTGACACGTAGTAGGGCATCGCCGTCACGGTGGCCGCCTCCTTCCTGTACGCGACCTCGTCCGCGCTCGTGGAGCGGGTCAGTGCTGGCGCTGGTCGATGACGCGCTCGACGCGGGCCGCCACGGCCTCGTCCTCCATCTCCCGGTAGCCCTGGGCGTCGATGACCGTCACCAGCGGATAGATGCCCCGCACCAGGTCGGGCCCGCCGGTCGCCGAGTCCTCGTCGGCGGCGTCCCACAGGGCCTCGATCGCGATGTCGAGCGCGGTCTCGCGCTCGGCGCCCGGCGTGTAGCGCGCCTTCAGCGAGCCGCGGGCGTCGCGCCCGCCGGACCCGGTGGACGCGAAGCGGCGCTCCTCGTAGCGCCCGCCGGCCGCGTCGTACTCGTAGATGCGCGAGTCGCCGCTGTGGGGGTCGTACCCGGCGAACAGCGGCACGACCACGAAGCCCTGCAGGGCCATGCCGAGGTTGCCCATCACCATCCGAGCGAGCATGTTGGCCTTGCCGTCCAGCGACAGGGGGCCGCCCTCGATCTTCTCGTAGTGCTCCAACTCGGTCGCGAAGACCTTCGCCAACTCCATCGCCGGGCCGGCCGCCCCGGAGATCGCCACGGCCGACCAGGCGTCGGCCTCGAAGACCTTGCGCACGTCCCGCTTGGAGATGACGTTGCCGGCGGTCGCCCGCCGGTCGCCGGCCATGACCACACCGCCGTCGTAGGTCAGGGCCAGCACCGTGGTGCCCTCCACGTGGTCGACGACCTCGTCGACCCGGGCGACGCCGGGGGCGGATCGGGGCTGCGCCGGGGGACGGTTCCCCCGCAGAAGAGCCGAGAAGCTGGGGCCGTCGAGGTCGAACGCGCTCGCGCGCTCGAGCCTCACTGGCCACCCTTCTGGACGTAGTTCTTGACGAACTCCTCGGCGTTCTCCTCGAGGACCTCGTCGATCTCGTCGAGCAGGTCGTCGACGTCGGACGTGTCGACCTGGTCGGCGGCGGTGGACGTCTCGGCCGGCTCGTCCTCCGTCTGCCGCGGCCGCTGTCTGCGGACCTTCTCACCCTCGCTCATGGCAGGCTCCTGACGCCGCGGCCGGCCGGGGACGGTGGCCGCGGGCGTGCCCGGAAGTGTAGCGAGCGCCCGGGCGCGGCTGTCGAGGCCGGCCGCCGCCGGCGGGATCAGCCCTGCAGCGCCTCCAGCAGCGGCGCGGCCGAGTCGCAGCGGTCGATCAGCTCCTGGGTGTGCACGCGGCCGCCGCGGCCAGGGTCCATCATCGGGACGCGCTGCAGCGTCTCCTTGCCGACGTCGAAGATGATCGAGTCCCAGCCGGCGGCCGCGACCTGGTCGCGGTACTTGGCAAGGCAGCGGCCGCGGAAGTACGCCCGGGTGTCCTCGGGGGGCTCGGTGACCGCCCGGCGCACCTCCGACTCGGCCACGACCCGCTCGACACGCCCGGACCCGGCCAGGCGGTTGTACAGGCCCTTGTCGCGACGCACGTCGTGGTACTGCAGATCGACAAGCTTGAGCTTGTCGTGGTCCCAGGAAAGGCCGTCGCGCTCGACGTACCGCTGCAGCAGCCGGTACTTGGTCACCCAGTCGACCACGCCGTCCAGGGTCATCGGGTCGTCCTCGAGCGCCACGAGGACGCGTTCCCACAGGGCGAGGACGTCCTCGGTGACCTCGTCGACGGCCACCTCCTTGCAGTAGCGCTGGGCGTGCTCCAGGTAGTGCCACTGCAGCTCGACGGCGGTGACCCGGCGGCCGTCGCGCAGGAACACCGGCCGGGAGCAGGTCAGGTCGTGGGAGACCTCGTGCAGTGCCGTGACGGGCGCGTCGAGCACCGGCGGGTCGGGCAGGAAGCCGTCCTCGACCATCGACAGCACCAGCCCCGTGGACCCCAGCTTGAGCAGGGTGCAGACCTCGCTCATGTTGGCGTCGCCGATGATGACGTGCAGCCGGCGGAAGCGCTCGGGGTCGGCGTGCGGCTCGTCGCGCGTGTTGACGATCGGCCGCTTCAGGGTGGTCTCCAGGCCCACCTCGACCTCGACGAAGTCCGCGCGCTGCGACAGCTGGTAGGGCACGTCGGGCAGGCCGTGCTCGTTGCCCAGGCGCCCGGCCCCCACCATGATCTGCCGGGCCACGAAGAACGGCGTGATCTGGCGGACGATCTGACCGAACGGCACGGCCCGGTCCACGATGTAGTTCTCGTGCATACCGTACGCGGCGCCCTTGCCGTCGGTGTTGTTCTTGGTGATGACGATCCGGCCGGGGCCGCCCGGCAGCATCCGGCCGGCGCGGTCGGCGGCGATCTCCAGGATCCGCTCGCCGGCCTTGTCCCACACGACCGCGTCGCGGGGGTTGGACACCTCGGGTGAGGAGAACTCGGGGTGCGCGTGGTCGACGTAGAAGCGCGCCCCGTTGGTCAGGATCGCGTTGGCCAGCCCCACGTCCTCCTCGGGCGCCGGTTCGTGGGCGCTGGGCTGGGTGAACCCGCGCGCGTCGCGCAGCGGGTTCTCCTCCTCGTAGTCCCAGCGCGCGCGGTGATGCCCGTCGGCGGCGTAGGCGTTGACGACCAGCGACGACGCGAGCACGGGGTTGAAGTCGGGACGCCCGACCACGGCGATCCCGTACTCGGTCTCGGTGCCCTGATACCTGACCAGCGTCATCGCGTCCGCGTGCACCGCCACAGACCAGGTGCCTGACGGGACGACCTCACAGGTACTGCCCGGTGTTGACGTTCTCGATGGACTTGCCGGGCGCCTGGCCGTCCCCGATGAGGGTACGGACGAACACGATGCGCTCCCCCTTCTTGCCGGAGATGCGCGCCCAGTCGTCGGGGTTGGTGGTGTTCGGCAGGTCCTCATTCTCGCGGAACTCGTCGCGGATGGCCTCGAACAGGTCCTCCAGCTTCAACCCCCGCTGTCCCTCGTCCAGGTAGCGCTTGATCGCCATCTTCTTGCCGCGGGCGATGACGTTCTCGATCATCGCGCCCGAGTTGAAGTCCTTGAAGTACAGGACCTCCTTGTCGCCGTTGGCGTAGGTGACCTCCAGGAAGCGGTTCTCCTCCTGAGTGGCGTACATCCGCCGGCACGTCTCGTCGATCAGCCACCGCACGGCCGCCTCCTCGCCGTCGTGTCGCTTGACGAGGTCCGGGTGCAGCGGCAGGCCGGCGTGCAGGTAGACGCCGAAGATCTCCTTGGCGGCGTTCTCGTCGGGCCGCTCGATCTTGATCTTCACGTCCAGGCGGCCCGGGCGCAGGATCGCCGGGTCGATCATGTCCTCCCGGTTGGACGCCCCGATGACGATGACGTCCTTGAGCGACTCGACGCCGTCGATCTCCGACAGCAGTTGCGGGACGATCGTGTTCTCCACGTCACTGGAGATCCCCGACCCGCGAGTGCGGAAGATCGAGTCCATCTCGTCGAAGAAGACGATGACCGGAAAACCCTCCTCGACCTTCTCCCGGGCACGCTGGAAGATGAGCCGGATCTGCCGTTCGGTCTCACCGACGTACTTGTTCAGCAGCTCCGGCCCCTTGATGTTCAGGAAGTAGCTGCGCGCGTCGGAGCGCCCGGCGCGCTCGGCGACCCGGCTGGCCAGCGAGTTGGCGACGGCCTTGGCGATCATCGTCTTGCCGCAGCCGGGCGGCCCGTACAGCAGGATCCCCTTCGGCGGCCGCAGCTCGTGCTCGCGGAACAGGTCCGCGTGCAGGAACGGCAGCTCGACGGCGTCCTGGATGGCCTCGATCTGGGTGCCCAGTCCCCCGATGTCCTCATAGGAGATGTCGGGCACCTCCTCGAGGATCAGCTCCTCGACCTCGGGTCGCGGCAGGCGCTCGAGGGCGTGGTTGCTGCGGGTGTCCACGAGCAGCGTGTCACCGGCGCGCAGCGGCACCGGCAGCAGCGGCTCGGCGACCCGCACCACCTGCTCGTCGTCGGTGTGGCCGATCACCAGGACGCGGTTGCCGTCGAGGCGCTCCTTGAACGTCATGGCCTCGCCGACGACATCGAAGCGGGCGCCCTCGATGATGTTCAGGGCCTCGTTGAGGACCACTTCCTGGCCGCGGACCAGCGAGGCGGCGTCCACCTCCGGACCCAGGGCCACGCGCAGCTTGCGGCCCTGGGAGAAGACCTCGACGGTCTGATCGTCGTGGGGCTCGAGGAACACGCCGAACGTCGACGGTGGCGCCGACAGCTTCTCGACCTGCTCTTTGAGGGTGACGATCTGCTCGCGGGCCTCGCGCAGGGTCTCGGCCAGCTTGCTGTTCTGCGCCTGGGCGGTGGCCAGCCGGCCCTTGGTCTCCAGGACGCGCTCCTCAAGGGCTCGCGTGCGCGACGGTGACTCGTCCAGCCGCCGCCGCAACAGGGCCGCCTCCTCCTCGAGAAACTTGATCTGCGTCCGCAGCTCGAGCAGTTCCGCCTCGTGGTCTGCCATGCGGGTGCTCCTCTCTGAGCGGAGCGTCGACCGACGGCGTGGGGCCGTGTCTCCTGCACCCGCAGTATATGGGCGTACCCGACGCGCAGCGCCCGTCCGCGACCGGCCGCCCCGGCTACCGCGGCGGAGTGGCGAGGCGGCGCGCCGTCGTGAGGAACGCGGTATGGGCCACCATCCGATGGTCGGGGCGCACGGACTGGCCGTCCACGTGCCAGCCGCGTACCAGGGTCTCGATGGTGTGACGCAACCCCCAGCGCCCGTCGGCCTCCAGCGCCTCGTGCAGGCGGACCACCTGGGTGACGGTGGGCGTGTAGGCAACGACGATCCCCCCCGGCCGCAGGGCCTCGGCCCCGGGCTTGACGACCGCGGCCGGGTCGAGCAGGTCCAGGACCAGGCGGTCGCACGATTCGCCGGCCAGCCCGTTGGCGACGTCGCCGCGGCGCAGCCGCCAGTTGGGCGGGCGCCCCCCGAAGCGGGCGTCGACGTTGCGCTCGGCCACGTCGGCATGCTCGTCGCGGACCTCGAAGCTGGTCACCGTCCCCGTCGGCCCCACCGCGCGCAGCAGGGCGCACGTCAGCGCCCCCGAGCCGGCGCCGGCCTCGACCACCGTGGCGCCGGGTCCCAGGTCGGCCAGCGCGACGATCATCGCCTGGTCCTTGGGGTAGACGACCTGGGCCCCGCGCGGCGCCTTGACGGTCCAGTCCGCCGCCGTGGGCCGCAGGGCCAGCAGCCGCGACCCGCCACTGCTTTGCACCGTGACGCCCTCGGGGCCGCCGATCAGCGCGTCGTGCTCGACGATGCCGGCGTGGTAGTGGAAGCGGCCGCCGGCCTGCAGGGGCATCAGGTAGCGGCGGTCCTTGCGGTCGATGAGCAGTACCGTGTCGCCGGGGCTGAACGGGTCGGGGTGGCCCGGGCCGCGGGGGGCGCTCACCGCTGGCCGGCCGGGGTCCGCCGCCCGTCGGCGACGCGCAGGAGACGGCTGCGCGTGCGGCAGAAGGCGCAGAGCGCCTCGCTGGCGGCGTCGCGGCCGCGGGGCACGCTGGTGGGCATCCCGCAGCCGGCGCAGGGCGCGACCTCGTCGGGGTCGGCGTCGTCGCGGGTGAAGTGGCGGGGCTGCACCCGGTCGAGGAAGCCGAACAGGAACTGGGCCTTCGTGCCCGGCGACTGGCGCTCCAGCTCGTTCAGGGCGTCCTTGTAGCGCAGCACGGTGTTGCCCCCCACAAGCGGGCACTCCTCAACGACGTAGTCCAGCCCCTTGATGACGCAGTAGGCGGCCATCTCGCGCTCGCCGAGCCGGTACAACGGCTTGACCTTGCGGGCCAGCTGGCCCGGCGCCGCCGGCAGCACCGGCGACTGGCGGGACAGGAACGGCGTCTGCCAGCGCAGCACGTTGCCGAGCAGCGTCGCGGCTTCGTCGTCCAGGTTGTGCCCGGTCGCCATCACGTCGTAGCCGTGCTCCAGGGCGCCCCGGTTGAAGACGTAGCGCTTGGACAGCCCGCACACGCCACACGAGGAGCGGGTGCGGTCGGCGGTGGCCTGGGGGATGTCGAAGCCGTGCTCCTCGGCCAGGTCCACCGTGCGCAGCCGCGCGCCCCGCGCGGCGGCGAAGTCGGCGGCGACGCGGACGGAGCGGTCGGAGTACTCCCCGATGCCCAGGCCCAGGTAGAGACCGTCTGCGCGGTAGCCCATGTCCAGCAGCACGTCCCACAGCGCCAGGGAGTCCTTGCCCCCGCTGACGGCCACCAGGACGCGGTCGTCGTAGGACAGCATCCCGTGGCGGTCGATCGCGGCGCGCACCTGCGAGCGCACATGCTCGACGAAGTGCTCGGCGCAGTAGGCCGCCCGGTGCCGGGCCACCTCGATGACTGACGGCGCGCGGCAGGCGTGGCAGCGCGCCGGCCCCGCGCCACCCGAGATGACCGGGCGCAGCTCCACCTCGGCGTCGTCGGGCAGCAGGTGGTCCTTGGTGACCAGCTCCCCGGCGTGGATGACCAGCACCGTCTCCGGGTTGACGTCGAGGCGCTCGAGCACCTGGGCCACCCGCAGGGGGCCGTCGATCTGCTCGGTCCGTCTGGTGTTGCGAAAGTGCACCTGCATGTCGAGATCGAGGCTAGCGACCCGTCCCGACCGTGTCGGCGCCGAACAGCTCCAGGCACGGCTCCAGCCCCTCGACGGTCGTGGCCGGCCGCTCCGAGGCCTCCCAGTCGCCGCGGGTCAGCACGAGGCGCCGCTCGATCGCGCGCCGCCCCCGGCGGACCCCCACCTCGCGCCCGTCGGGGCGGTAGCCCAGCCGCCGCGACACGGCCAGGGATGCGGCGTTGTCGGAGAAGGCGCCGCTGCGCGCCTCCAGCGCCCCCAGGCCGGCGAAGGCCAGGTGCAGCACGGCGACGCGCATCTCGGTGCCGATCCCCCGGCCCTGGTGCGCCCGCCCCAGCCAGGAGCCGGTGCCGACCGTGCGGGTGACCGGGAAGTCGGTGGCGAGATGCCCTGCATGCCGACGTGGTCGCCGTCGGCCAGCACCGCCAGGTCCAGGCTCCACTCCCCCGGCGTCCAACTGACGCGGGACCGCCAGTGGTACTGCAGCATCCGCCGCTCCAGCTCCGGCGAGGGCCGGTCGGTCCAGGCGGTCAGGAACGGCATGGTCTCCGGGGGGTGGACGCCGGCCGCCGCCGGCTCGGCGAGCGCGGCCAGGTCGTCGTCACCGGGCGGGCGCAGCTCCAGCCGGGGGTGCGCACCCGCAGGCCGAACAGCGGCCACAGCCGCGCCAGCGCCTCGCCCACCATGATCGGAGCCTAGAACGCGCCCGCGTAGACTGGGTCCATGCCCGCTAGGACTCGGTCCGCCCCCGTGATGACGTTGGCGCTCAAGGAGTGGGGCGCGGTGGCTCATGCGCTGCTCGACGGACGCCAGACGGTCCTGCTGCGCAAGGGGGGTATCCACGAGAAGCGCTTCGAGGTGGGCCGCGACACCTTCGTGCTGTTCCCCACCGTGGCCCACTCCCAGCGGGAGCGGGTCCGCGACGAGCACGTCGACCTCATCGGTCTGGGCGAAGCCGACGTGGCCGACGGCCGGCTGACCGTCCGGTGCGGGATCACCCTGGCCGGGGTCGTGCCCGTCGAGCGTGCCGAGGGCCTCGCCGACATCCAGGACCTGCACATCTGGACCGCGGAGTCGGTGCGCCGTGACCGCCTGGAGTTCCGCCCCAAGCACCGGCTGCAGGTGCTCGTCGTGGCGGCCGTGGCCCTGCCCGACCCCGTGACGGTGCCCCGGCTGGACGAGTACGGCGGCTGCAAGTCGTGGCTGGATCTGCCGCTGTCGTGGGACGGACGCCGGGGTCGTCGGGTGCACACGGACGAGCGCCTGGCCGCCGACGCGGAGCGGGTCCGCGCCGCCGTCGGCTGACCCGGGGGCGGTTTCCGCCTTTGCCGCAAGCCCCTGGAGCGTTGAAGCCGGATGCGGCCGCGGCGCTCCCGTGTCGGCAGTGTGGCGGCTCGGCGGCGGTGCGTTGCGGCCAGATTTGGGCGTTGGCATACTCGCCGTCCGCCCTGTCGGCGTGGCGGAATTGGTAGACGCGCATGGTTGAGGGCCATGTGCCCTTCGGGGCTTGGGGGTTCAAGTCCCCCCGCCGACACAAGCCGCTGACCAGCGGAAACAGGCTCTCCGGACCGCCTCCGCTCCCCCGCCATGACCCCTCCAAACGGCCTCGTGGACACGCTTTGGACACGAGCGGTGTTCACGACGCCCCGAGGATGGCCGCTGCTGCCGTGTCGGCCGCCGCTTCGTCGTCGTGGTCCGTGACGTGCGCGTACATGCCGAGGGTCGTGGACACGTCGGCGTGTCCAGCGCGTCGGGTCACGACCTCCGGCGAGACCCCGGCCCGCAGAGCCGCCGTGATGTAGGAGTGGCGGATGCCGTGGGGCGGGATAAGCGGGAGGCCCGCGCGCCTGGCGAGGACCTGTAGCCGCCGGGCGAAAGATGCCGGGTGGACGGGCGCGCCATCGGCTCGCGTGAACACGAGCCCTCGCTCATCCCGCCAGCCTGGCCCGACGAGGAGCCGTTCCTCGGCCTGGCGGGCGCGGTGCTCCTGGAGGACGGCCACCGTGCCCCGGTCGATGCTGAACCGTCGCGCCCCGCGCTCCGTCTTCGCCTCAGTCCAGTGGGGCGCGTTGCCCACGAGCGTGAGCGCCCGGGACACCCGGAGGCGCGAGCCTGGCGGCCCCCCTGGCGAGGCGTCCAGGTCCACGTCACTCCAGGCGAGCCCCAGGACCTCCCCCCGCCTCATCCCCGTGGTCGCCAGGAGGTGCCAGGCCGCGTAGAGCCGGTCCGCCTTAGCCGCCTGGAGGAACGCGCGAAGCTGCTCCGGGGTCCACACCCGCTCCAGCGCGGCGCGGCTCCGCGCGGCCTTCGCCGTGGGCGGATGGGCCAGGCTGGCGACGTTACGGGCCACGTAGCCGCGCTTCACGGCTTCCGCCAGGGCCGCGTGGAGCATCGTGTGGACGTGGCGAACCGTCTTCGGTGAGAGCCCGGAGCCGTTCCGGCCACCGGCCCGCTCCAGGTCCCGGTACATCTTGTCCAGCTGCTCGGCCCCCAGGGCACCGAGCCGGACGCCCCCGATGCGCGGGATGGCGTAGACCTGGGCGGACTGACGGTATCCGGCGACCGTGGTGGGCCGGTGCGCCAGGCCAGCGAGCCACGCCTGAAGGTAGTCAGCGAGCGGCTGGCGGCCCCGGTCCGGCTGGGCGTAGAGGTCCGGGCGGTCCTCCACGGCCCTGAGGGCGTCCCGGAGCGCGCGCTGCGCGTCCCTGGCGCGGGTGAACCCGCGTTGCGCGCGTACCCGCCGCTTCCCGGTGGCCGGGTCCGGCGGTAGCTCGTACCGGATGCGCCAGCGTCGCCCCTGCGCCGTCCTGTAGGAGTCCACGCTGCCCCTCATGCCTGCTCCCCTTCCTGGGGCGCGAGGCCCCGTTGACGTGCTCTCGTGAGCCATGCGCGGACTGAGCCCCTGGGCGCGTCTAGCTGGCGGGCTAGCTCGCTGGCCGGGTCCGGTACCCCGGCCTCCACGAGTGCCTCGTAGTCGTAGGCGAGGCGGGCCAGGTGCTCGGAGGACTCCAAGCGGTTGCGCTCGCTCTTGGTCGCCTTGCCCCAAAGCACCCTCCAGGCGAGCCCCGGGTGGACGCGCTCCACGGCCTCCCTGATGGCCCGCTCCCGGTCCTCCACGTAGTCCACGTCCACCGGCTCCGGGCGGGCGTGCGCCAGGGCGTGCTGGCGGGCGACGGCCTGCCACCGGACGAGTGGAAGGTCCCTGACGGCCGAGACGGTCAGGCTCTCGCTCGTGTAGAGGTCCTGCCAGTGTTCCGGCCGCTCCTGTTCGACGGCCAAGCCCATCATCCCGCCCGGTCCCCTCGGAGCCACCAGGAAGACGAAGGTCGCCCGGAGCCCTGGGTGCTCCTCGTCACGGACCACGACGACGGCCTGATTCAGGTCCTCGTCGGCCTGGGTGACCTGCTGCATTTCCACGCTCTCGCTCATGGGAATACCGTAGCCGGTCTACATGCTACACGCAAGGTCCAGTGAAGCAGCCCGGCCAGGGCATGCTACGCTGGGAGTAGGC
>JALYGZ010000170.1 GCA_030776845.1 Actinomycetota bacterium | reverse complement strand
GCCCCGCGGGCGCGGCGCAGGCCGTCCACGTCGGCCCGGCACGCCTCGCAGGCGGCCAGATGGTGGTCGACGCGCGCCCGACCGGCCGTGTCCAGCTCGTCGTCGAGCCAGGCCGAGTGCAGCGGCTCGACCGCCTCGCAGGGCTCGGTCATCCGCTCACCCCGCGGCCCCGGCCCGCTGCTCCAGGTACGCCCGGAGCCGCTTGCGGCCCCGGTGGATGCGCGAGCGGACCGTGCCCAACGGCCAGCCGGTCGCGGCCGCGACCTCCTCGTAGGTCAGGTTCTCCACGTCGCACAGCACGACCGCCAGCCGGAAGTCCGCCGGCAGCGACTGCAGCGCCGCCTCCACGCGGGCCTCCAGCATGTGGCGCTCCAGCACGTCCTCCGGCCCCGGCTCGGATGAGACGGGCGCGCGCCACTCCCCCTCCGGCAGGGGCTCCAGCCGCAGGCGCCGGCGCCGCCGGACACGGTCGAGGAACAGGTTCTTCGTGATGCGGTACAGCCAGCCGTCGAAGGTCCCCGGCTGGTAGCGGTGGAGGTTGCGCAGCACCCTGACGAAGACGTCCTGGGCCAGGTCGGCGGCCTCGTCGGCGTCGCCGGTGAGCCGGTAGGCCACGTTGTAGATCTTCTGGCCGTACCGCTCGGCGAGCTCCTGCTCGCTGGGCCTCCGGTCCCCCGATCCCTCGCCGGGACGGGAGTCGTCGGGAGGCTGGGCGCCCCGTGCTGGGGCCACGCGGGCTCCTTGTCACTCGCCGGGCACGACCGCGGTCGCGCAGCGGGCCCTCGAGTGTACCGGGCACCTGGGCCTCCCAGCGTCGGCGACCTGCGCCGGGGGGCCCGCGCGGGGCGGGCCACGCCCGGCCGACTGTCCATGCAACGCCAGGCGTGGTCACCGCGGTTCCCGGTCGGCATTTGAGAGTTTCGTCGGGCCCGTCCGCGTGGTTTGCTTCCGCCACGCGAGCGGAGCGAGGAGCACCCGGCACATGGACGAGGCAACGACGATCTACATGCGCAGCTTCGCCGAGACCGACGAGGACGAGGCGCTGCGGGAGGCCCTCCAGCGCAGCCAGGCCGCGGGCATCCCCGCGGTGCCGCCGGAGACGGGGGCGCTGCTGCGCTGGTTCGCGCGGCTGGTCAGCGCCCGCCACGTCGCCGAGATCGGCACCGGGGGCGGCTACAGCGGCCTGTGGCTGCTGGGCGGCATGGACCCGCGCGGCACGCTGACCACGATCGACGTAGACGCCGAGCACCAGGCGATCGCCCAGTCGGTGTTCGCCAGGGCGGGCCGCGGCGACCGGGTGCGGATGATCCTGGGCCCGGCTCTGGGGGTCCTGCCGCGTCTGGCCGACGCCTCCTACGAGCTGGTCTTCGTTGACGCGGCCAAGGGCGAGTACCCCGACTACCTGGCCCACGCCAAGCGACTGCTGCGCCCGGGGGGTCTGGTCATGGCCGACAACGTCCTGTGGGGCGGGCGCGTGGCGGGTGCGACGAGTGACAGCGAGACCGAGGGGCTGCGCCGGTTCAACGACGCCGTGCGCGACGACCCCGAGCTCGACGCCGTGATCCTGCCGGTCGGCGACGGGCTGCTGGCCGCCGTGCGGGAGGCCGCGGCCTAGAAGAAGCCCAGCTTGGCCGACATCTCGGCCGAGAAGCCCATTATCACCGCCAGGTAGAACATGCCGGTCGCCGCCTGGATCGAGCGACCGCCCTCGCCGGCCAGCCGCCACACGAAGCCGGCGATGAGCGCGCACACCGCGACCAGGCCCCCGGCGAGCCAGATGCTGAAGCCGGGAACAGCGAGCACCGGCGAGAAGCCGGTCGCCGGGTCCGTGGCGGGGTTGCCGGCGGACAGCGCGGCGGCGCCAGCGGCCGCGACCACCCCGGCCGCGTACCACCGCGCACCGCGCACCATGTAGACCCCGGGCAGGCGGCGCTCGACCAGGTACCAGTGGCCTAGCAGCAGTCCGAAGACCGTCGAGCCCAGGAACAGCGAGCCCAGCGCCAGCTGCACCAGCGACGAGGCGACCCCGGCGTCGCCGAGCGCGGCGACGGGCACCAGGCTGGCGACGCCCGCCACCGACGCGGCCAGCCCCACGGCCCGGGCGGCCGCGTCCCGGCGCGCCAGCAGCAACCCCTGCCACAGCCAGGCCAGGACCGTGAACGCCCCCAGCGCCCACACGCCGGCGGCCGGCACCGTGCCGGCGCCCGACTGCGTCCTCAGCAGCTGGAGGGCGCCCAGGGCGCACAGGGCGATCGTCGTGCCCGTGAGCAGGAAGAAGCCGCGCTTGACGGCGCCCCACACGCCGCTGGCCCACAGCACGAAGGCGCCCCCGACGGCGCCCTCGAGCAGCACGACCGACATGATCCCCAGCGGGCCGGACATGAGACCCCGGTTGCAGACTTGTGGACCGCGGCGCGGCGGGGCGGCCGCATCCGACGCGCCGCTCGATCCCCGCACCGCCGGGGTCCATACTGCCAGGGCGGCAGGACACGGCGAGCGGCCGGCGGCGCCCGGGAGGTTCAGGTGGCGGTGAAGGGGGAGTGCCGGCCCGGCCGGCGGGCGACCGTCCGGCTGGTCGTCGGGGAGTCGGACACGGCGGTGGCGATGTCCTCCGGGGACGTGCCCGTCCTGGCCAGCCCCAGGGTGCTGGCTCTGGCGGAGCAGGCTTCCTTGACGGCGCTGGGCGACTGCCTGCCGGAGGAGCAGACAAGCGTCGGCGCCTGGGCGGAGCTGGAGCACGTCCTGGCCAGCCAGGTCGGCGACACCGTGGACGCCGAGGCCGTGCTGCTGGGCGTGCACGGCCGGCGCCTGGAGTTCTCCATCACCGTCCGGTCCGGCGAGAACGAGGTCGCCCACGTCCGCCACAAGCGGACCATCGTGGAGCGCACCCGCTTCGATGACGCCCCGCGGCGTGAGACGCTCGTGGCCGGCCGCGGCGACGAGGGGCGCTCCGGGACCGGGACGTCGCCGGAGACCTCCTAGGGCCTTCCGGCGTCAGCCGCGGGCCTGCAGGAAGCGCACCAGGGTGCGCACCCCCATGCCGGTGCCCCCCTTGGAGGTGAAGAAGCCGTCGCCCTCCTCGGCGAAGGCGGGGCCGGCGATGTCCAGGTGCGCCCACGCGATGCCGTCGGTGAACTCCTTGAGGAACAGCCCGGCGACGAGAGTGCCCGCCTCGCGGCCCTTGCCGATGTTCTTCAGGTCGGCGACGGCGCTGCGCAGGTGGTCGGCGTACTCCGCGGGCAGGGGCAGGCGCCACACCCGCTCCCCGGCCGCCTCGGCGGCGGCCTCGACCTCTTCCAGCAGGGCGTCGTCGGTGCCCATCAGCCCGGCGATCTTCGACCCCAGCGCCACGACCTGCGCGCCGGTCAGCGTCGCGAGATCGATCATGGCGTCCGGCGACTGCTCGGCCCCGTAGGCGAGCGCGTCGGCCAGCACCAGGCGGCCCTCGGCGTCCGTGTTGAGCACCTCGACGGTGGTGCCGCCCCGGTGGGTCAGCACGTCGGAGACGCGGATGGCGTCGCCGGACGGCATGTTCTCGGCCAGCGCGACCAGACCCGTGACCTTGGTGCGGACGCGCAGCTGCTTGAGCACCGACATGGCCGCGACGATCGCGGCCGCCCCGCTCATGTCCGACTTCATCGTCGTCATCGAGGTGGAGGGCTTCAGCGACAGGCCGCCGGAGTCGAAGGTGATGCCCTTGCCCACGAGGACGATATGGCCCTTCGAGCGCAGCGGGTCGTGCGTGAGCTCGACCAGCCGGGGGGGCTCGCTGGAGCCCTGCCCCACCCCGAGGATGCCCCCGAAGCCACCCTCGGCAAGGGCCCGCTCGTCGAGCACCCGCCGCTTGAGCCCGGCCGTCCGCGCGATTTCGGCGATGCGGTCGGCCAGCGCCGGGGGCCGCTTGCCGCCGGGGGGCTCGTTGACCAGGTCGCGAGCCAGGGCGGTGGCCCGCGCCAGCGTCTCGCCGGCCTCCAAGCCACGCCGGACCGCACGGCCGTCGGCGCCCTCACCGGCCACCAGCACGATGCGCTCCAGCGACGGCATGTCGTCGGTCTTGGTGCGGTACTCGCGGAAGGCGTACGCGCCC
>JALYGZ010000169.1 GCA_030776845.1 Actinomycetota bacterium | reverse complement strand
GGCGTCGACGGTCGCCGTGACCCGCAGCCGGTCGCCGCGAAGCTCCACGGGGCCGTCCGCGGCGGCGCCCAGCCGCCCGGGATCGCCGACCCCGCTGAGAACGACCCGGACCACCGCGCCGGGGCCGGCGTCCTCGACCCGCACCGTCACGTGCTCCGTCCCCGCGGCGCCTCCCATGACTAGCGGGCTCCCAGGGGGCGCCCGGTCGCCAGCGCCATGGCCTCCGAACGGGTCCGGGGGTCGTCGCGCATCCGCCCGCGGACCGCGCTCGTCACCGTCGTCGACCCGGGCTTGCGCACGCCCCGCATCGTCATGCAGAGGTGCTCCGCCTCGATGATGACGAGGACCCCGCGGGGCTCGAGAACCTCCTCGAGCGTGTCGGCGATGATGGTGGTCATCCGCTCCTGCAGGCTGGGGCGCCGCGAGACGACCTCGACCAGCCGGGCCAGCTTCGACAGCCCCGTCACCTGGCCGCGCGTGTTGGGGATGTAGCCCACGTGCGCCCGACCGACGAAGGGCACCATGTGGTGCTCGCACATGCTCGCCAGGGGGATGTCGCGCACGAGCACCAGCTCGTCGTGGCCCTCCTCGAACATCACGTCGACCACATCGCGAGGATCGATGTGCAGCCCGCCGTACACCTCGTCGAACATCCGCGCCACCCGCTCGGGCGTGGCTCGCACGCCGGCGCGGTCCGGGTCGTCGCCCATGCCCTCGATGAGCAGCCGCACGCCACGACGGATCTTGTCGTGGTCGAGGGTCCCGGCCGGCGCCGTGCCGGTGACCAGCCGCACCCGGTCGGCGGCGGGCTCAGGGGAGCCGGCCTCCTCCAGGGACTCGGTCTCCGGCCCGTGGGCCCCCGCCTCGTCGCTGCTTCCTCTCACGCCCGCGGCCCCGTCTCCCTGTCGCCCCTCGTGCGCATCAGCCACCCACGGGCTCGATCCCGCCCGCTGCCGGCGCCGCCGGGGCCCACAGCCGCCGCAGCCGGTTGACGACCGTCGCCCCCGGCACGGACGAGCCGTCGCCGTCGGCCAGCGGCTTGATCTTGCGCGACGGCCGCGGGGTCACCCTGGCCAGGACCGCGGCCAGCGCGTCCTTCTCCACAGTCTGGCGGTACATGAGCCCGTCGGCCAGCTCCTCGAGGATCCCGCGGTAGGCCGCGAGCACCTCCAGCGCCTCGTCGTGGGCCTCGTCCACCAGCGAGCGCACCTCACGGAAGAAGAAGAAGCCCAGGATCACCACCACCGGCAGCAGGCTGAACAGGATCTGCATCAGCGGGTTGGCGGCCTGGCTGTCCACGCGCTGCTCGTCGAGCCTGCCGCGGGCGCGGGCGGCGGCCAGCGCGCGGCCCAGCTCGCCGCCTTTCACCCCGGGGTTGTAGGACGCCTCGAACCGCCGGCCGCCCGCCAGGCGCCCCTCGATGCGGCTGTCGCGCGTCAGGTCCTCGACGTGCGTGACGCGGTCGGCGGCCAGCAACCGCATGAGGTCACCGAAGGCGAGCGGGCGGGGCTCGGGGCCGGGCCGCAGCGCGGAGACCGCCACAAACAGTGCCACCAGGGCGAGCGTGACGAGGACGAGGGGGCTGCGCAGACGCGGTGGCTTCATGGAGGCCCTTGTCTCGCCGGATCCCGCACCCAGCCCGCGTGCTCCGGCCTGAGGCGCGGTGGGGCATACGACCCGCTCACGGCCCGCGCCAGCCGGTCATCCTAGCAGAGCGTCACCCGGCGCATTCCCCGGCCCGTGGACGACGACCGCGCGTGATCCTCCCGCTACGGGGCCTCGTAGACGCTGCGGCGCAGCGTGCCGATGTAGGGCAGGTTGCGGTAGCGCTGGTCGTAGTCCAGCCCGTAGCCCACCACGAACACGCCGGGCACCTCGAAGCCGACGTAGCGCACCTCGATGGGCACCTGGATCTGCTCGGGCTTAGTCAGCAGCGACAGCACCTCCAGCGAGGCGGGGCCCCGGGCCCGCAGGCTGCGCAGCAGGTAGTTCAGCGTCAGGCCGGTGTCGACGATGTCCTCGACCAGCAGCACGTGGCGCCGCCCGATGTCCTGCTCCAGGTCCTTGAGGATGCGCACGACCCCCGACGTCTGCGTCGCCGACCCGTAGCTGGACACCGCCATGAAGTCGAAGTGCGCCGGCACTGTCAGGTACCGGGCGAGGTCGGCCATCAGCAGGAAGGCCCCCTTGAGCACGCCGACGAGCAGCACCTGGCGGTCGGCGTAGTCACGGTCGATGAGCGCGGCAATCTCCCGCAGGCGGGTCTGTATCTGGTCGCTGGTGAGCAGCACCCGCTCCACGTCGGGATGGACAGGCGCGGGCTCGCGCTGCGGCTCGACTGACACGCCGCCTCCTAGCGGGTCGTCGCCTCCGAGGGGGGACGCCGGGTGCTCGTCAGCCACAGGCGCACGGGCTCGCGGGGCGGGGTGTCCCCCACCCGCCGGCCCACGCCCGGGACCCACACCGGCTCGTCGTCGGCGTCGGCGACGACCGGGACCAGCCCCCGCAGGGCGCGGGGCACGCCGAGGTCCACGAACAGGTCGGCCAGCTTTCGCCGGCCCGCCGGCAGGCGCAGGCGGTCGCCCGGGCGGCGGGCCCGAACCACAAGCCGGGCCGGGCCGCCGTCGAGCAGGACGTAGCGCG
>JALYGZ010000168.1 GCA_030776845.1 Actinomycetota bacterium | reverse complement strand
TGTCCGGGCCGCCCGACGCGTGCACCGTCAGCATCCGCACGCCCAGCCCGGCGACGGCCGCGGCGGCCCCGGCGACCGTGCTCGGGATGTCGTGCAGCTTCAGGTCACAGAACACCGGGGCGTGGGCCCCCGCCGCCTCGACGGCCGCCGGCCCGTGCGCCGCGAAGGCCTCCAGCCCCACCTTCAGGTGACCCGCGGACGGCCCTGTGGCGGCCGCCAGTTCCGACAACCGGCCGAGGTCGGCGGTGTCGAGGGCCACGATCAGCGGGTTCACGCCTCCACCCCTCCCCCTGGGAGCGTCCGGGCCGGATACGGCCGGGAAGGTTCACGACGAGATGGCGCCGCGAAGGTCGGCCAGGCGGGTGTGGCCCCGGGCGGCGAGCCAGCGGGGCAGGCCCTCGACGAGGTCGACCGTGACCATGGGGTCGGCGAAGGTCGCCGTGCCCACGGCCACGGCGCTCGCCCCGGCCAGGACGAGCTCCACCACGTCGGCGACCGTGCGGACCCCTCCCATGCCGATGATCGGCAGCGACGGCATGGCGCGGTGGACCTGGTGGACGGCGCGCACGGCGACCGGCTTGATGGCCGGCCCGGACAGCCCGCCCGTGACCGCCGCGAGCTTCGGTCGGCGGCTCTCCACGTCGATCGCCATCCCCAGCAGGGTATTGACGAGGCTGACCCCCGTGGCCCCGGCGCCCCGGGCGGCCTGGGCGATGGCGACGATGTCGGCGACGTCGGGGCTGAGCTTGGCGAACACCGGCAGGTGCAGCACGTCGGTCACCGCCCGCACCGCCTCCCCGGTGGTCTCCTCGCGGCAGGCGAAGACGCGGTCGCGGTCCTCGACGTTGGGACAGGAGATGTTCGCCTCGACCGCGACCGGGCCCCGCACCCCCCGCAGCTTGCGGGCCAGGGCGCCGAACTCGTCGACGGTGTTGCCGGCGAGGCTCACGATCGTCGGGACCCCGGCGTCCAGCAGCCAGGGCAGGTCCTCGGCCAGCCACCGGTCGACGCCGGGGTTCTGCAGCCCGATCGCGTTGAGCATGCCGCTGGGCGTCTCGGCCATCCGCGGCGTCGGCAGGCCGCCGCGGGGCTCCAGGGTCAGCGACTTGACGATGACCGCGCCCAGGCGGTCCACGTCGAAGAAGCGGTCGATCTCCCGCCCGCTGGCGAAGCACCCGCTGGCGGCCAGCACCGGGTTGGCCAGGGTCGCCGCGCCGAGGTCGACCGACAGGTCGACGCCGTCCGGCCGCGTATCCGTCGCGTCCACGACCTCCGAGGGCTGCGACACGCCCGTCACGGCGTGAGCTCCGCGGACTCCGCGCCCCGGGCCCACCACGACCGCAGCGTCGGCCAGTCCACGCGCGCGCCGTCCAACACCGGCCCCTCCAGGCAGGCACGGACGTTGGCGACCGCGTCGTCGTCGCGGTAGGGCACCACGCAGGTCCAGCAGACGCCGACGCCGCAGGCCATCGACTCCTCGACGGCGACCTGCACGGGCACGCCCCTCTCGCCCGCGACGGCGCTGACGGCGGCCAGCATGGGCATCGGCCCGCAGGCGTACACCGCCCCGGAGCCGGTGCGGTCCAGCACGTCGTGCATCGCGTCGGTCAGGAGCCCGGCCCTCCCTTCCGAGCCGTCCTCGGTGGTCACGGTGGTGGTGCCGGCGATGCGCTTGGCGTCCATGACACCCAGCAGGCGCGACTGGGTCGCCGCGCCCAGCAGGAAGTCGACCCGCAGGCCCCGCTCGCGCAGCGTCCGGCCGAGCAGGACCAGCGGCGCAGTGCCGTAGCCGCCGCCCACGAGCAGGCACGGCGCCGGCTCCGGCGGTGCGGTGAACCCCCGCCCCAGGGGGCCGACGACGTCGACGGGGTCGTGGCGGTCCCGGCCAGCCAGCCACGCGGTACCCGGCCCGAGTGTCTCGAAGACGACCTCGATGCTGCCACCGGCCGGGCCGCCGCCGACCCCGCTGACCGAGAACGGCCGGCGCAGCAGTGTCTCGGGGCCGCTGACCGCCACCGACACGAACTGGCCCGGCACCACCCGCGCGGCGATGTGGGGCACCACGACGTCCAGGACGGTGTAGGAGCCGACGCGGCGGCTGCCCATGACCTCCCCGGTCTCCTGCACCGGCCCCTCGTCGCGGCCGCGCGCCCGGCCCGCCCCGGCCGACACGCGGTAGGTCGCCCCGCCCATGCCGCTCATCCCGTCCCCCGGGCGGCGTGGTAGGCCTGCAGGCTGCGCACGTCCACGGCGTTGGCGCGCAGGGCCTCGATGCCCTGGATGGCCGCCAGGATGCCCGGCATGGTGGTGATGCACGGGACGCCGTTGGAGACCGCCGCGGTGCGGATCTCGTAGCCGTCGGCGCGGCCCGAGCCGCGGGGGGTGTTCAGGACCAGGTCGACCTCGCCGGCGACGATGCGGTCGACGATGTTGGGCTCCCCCTCGCTGTACTTGCGCACCACCTCGGCGTGGACGCCCGCCCGGCGCAGGGTCTGCGCGGTGCCCTCGGTGGCGAGCACGGCGAACCCCAGCTCGGAAAGGCGCTTGATGGGGAAGATCATCGCACGCTTGTCGCGGCCGGCGATGGAGGCGAACACCGTGCCCTTGCTGGGCAGGACCATCGCGCCGGTGCCCGCCTGGCTCTTGGCGAAGGCCACCCCGAAGTCCGGGTCGATGCCCATGACCTCGCCGGTGGAGCGCATCTGTGGCCCCAGCCGTGTGTCGACGCCGGGGAAGCGGTTGAACGGCAGCACCGCCTCCTTCACGGCGACGTGGTCCGCCGACGGCCGGGCGACCATGTCCGCCTCGGGCAGCAGCCCCTCGGCCCGCAGGTCGGCCAGCGACGCGCCGACCATGACGCGGGCGGCGATCTTGGCCAGCGCCACCCCGGTGGCCTTGGAGACGAACGGCACGGTGCGGCTGGCCCGCGGGTTGGCCTCGAGCACGAAGACCACCTCGTCGCGCACGGCGTACTGGACGTTGATGAGCCCGCGGGTGCCCAGCGCCCGGGCGATCGCCTCGGTGTACTCGCGCAGCTGGGCGGTCTGGGTCCGCCCCAGGGTGTACGGGGGCAGCACGCAGGCCGAGTCCCCCGAGTGCACGCCGGCCTCCTCGATGTGCTCGAGCACGCCGCCGACGAACAGCTCGTCGCCGTCGAAGACCGCGTCCACGTCGACCTCCACGGCGCCCTCCAGGAACCTGTCGACGAGCACGGCCCCCTCGCCGGCGTGGGCCAGCAGCCAGTCGCGCATCTGGTCGCCGTCGTAGACGATCTGCATGGCCTGTCCCCCCAGCACGTAGGAGGGGCGCACCAGCACCGGGAAGCCGACGCGCCGGGCCACCCCGAGGGCCTCCTCGGGCGACCGGGCCGTCCCGCCGGGCGGCTGGGGGATGCCCAGGCCGTCGAGGATGGCCCCGAAGCGTCCACGGTCCTCGGCCCGGTCGATGGCCTCCGGAGGGGTGCCCAGGACGGGCACGCCGGCCACCTCCAGGGCGCGGGCCAGCTTCAGCGGCGTCTGGCCGCCCAGCTGGACGAGCACCGCGGGGGTCCGCCCCCCCGCCGCGCGCCGCTCGGCGTCGACGACCTCCAGCACGTCCTCCAGGGTCAGCGGCTCGAAGTACAGCCGGTCGGCGGTGTCGTAGTCGGTCGAGACCGTCTCCGGGTTGCAGTTGACCATCACGGTCTCGAAGCCCGCGTCGCGCAGGGCGAGCACCGCGTGCACGCAGCAGTAGTCGAACTCGATGCCCTGTCCGATGCGGTTGGGGCCCGAGCCCAGGATCACGACGGTCGGCCGCTCGACCGGCGCCACCTCGGTCTGCGACTCGTAGGTCGAGTAGTGGTACGGGGTGTGGGCGGGGAACTCGGCGGCGCAGGTGTCGACCGTCTTGAACACCGGTCGCACGCCGGACGACAGGCGGCGCTCTCGCACCCGGTCCTCGGTGGTGCCCAGGCGGCCGGCCAGCACCAGGTCGGACAGGCCGACCCGCTTGGCGCGCTCCAGCAGCCGGTCGTCGACGTCGGCGAGGCCCGCGCGGGCGGCCACCCGGCCGAGCACGTCGACGACACCGGCCAGCTGGTCGCAGAACCAGGGGTCGTAGCCGGTCAGCGCCGCGACCCGCGCGACCGGCCATCCCTGCGCCAGCGCGGCCTGGGCGTCGAGCAGCCGGTGGTCGGTCGGCGTGCGCAGGCGCTCCTCGGACGCCTCGCCCTCCGGCAAGGCCCGCTCCAGCGACCGCAGCGCCTTGCCGAGCGACTCCTTGAACGTCCGCCCGATCGCCATGACCTCGCCGACGCTGCGCATCCGCGGGCCGAGCCGGTCGTCGGTGCCGGGGAACTTCTCGAACGCGAAGCGCGGGATCTTCGTGACGACGTAGTCGATCGACGGCTCGAAGGCGGCGAGGGTCTCGCCGGTGATGTCGTTGGGGATCTCGTCGAGGGTGTAGCCGACGGCGAGCAGCGCGGCGATCTTGGCGATCGGGAACCCGGTGGCCTTGGAGG
>JALYGZ010000167.1 GCA_030776845.1 Actinomycetota bacterium | reverse complement strand
GGGTCGCGCGCCATGGCGCGGGCGATGGCGTCGGCGAGGCCGTCGGGCACGTCCGGCCGCAGTGACCGCAGCGGCTCGGGATCGTGCTCCAGGCGCCGCGCGGCGGTGGCGACCGCCGAGTCGCCCTTGAACGGCTGGCGCCCCGTGAGCGACTCGTAGAGCAGGACGCCCAGCGCGTACTGGTCCGCCGCCCCGGCCACCTGGCCGCCGCGGATCTGCTCCGGCGCCACGTAGGCCGCGGTCCCCAGGACCATGCCCGAGCCGGTCAGGTCCTCGACGGCCTCCTCGGCCTTGGCGATGCCGAAGTCGGCGACCTTCACCGCCCCGTCCCGGCTGATCAGGATGTTGGCGGGCTTGACGTCGCGGTGGACGACCCCGCGCGTGTGCGCGTAGGCCAGGGCCCGGGCGACGGCCTCGCCGATGCGGGCCGCCTGCCCGCTGGACAGCGGCCCCCTGGACCGCATCAGTTCCCACAGCGTCGGCCCGTCGACGTACTCCATCACCAGGTACACGTCGTCGCCGTCCTGTCCGGTGTCGTACAGACCGATGACGTTGGGATGGGTCAACTTGGCGGACGAGATGGCCTCCCGGCGGAAGCGGGCGCGGAAGGCGTCATCGGCGGCGAGATGGTCGTGGAGGATCTTCACGGCCACCACGCGGTCGAGGACGTCGTCGTGCGCGCGCCACACCGTGGCCATGCCGCCGCTGGCCACGCGCTCGAGCAGGGCGTAGCGGTCGCCGAGCAACCGGGCTCGGTGAGGCGAGAGAGGCGAGGAGGCCAGGGTCCCGGTGTCGGACTGTTCGTGGTCGGATCGTCCCATCCACCGTCGAGTGTAGACGGGCTCACACCGCCGAGTCGGCGTGACGCCGCCGCCGCGCAGCCGGCCGCGCGCGCCTCCGGCGACGGTCCACCAGCCACCACGCCAGCAGGAACAGCGCAGCTCCGGCAGTGACGGCCAGGGCCGCGACGGAGTAGGCGGTGGAGCGCACGACGACGCTGGCCTGCGCCAGGCGGAGCGTCGCGTCCGGGTCGTGCACGAGCACCCGCAGCGGGTAGGTGCTGCCCGGTGCGAGCGCCCGGACGCGGAAGGCCAGCGTGCGCGACTGGCCGGGGCGCAGTGTGAAGCGCCGGATCGACGGGCCGACGAGCCGGAAGCGCGGGCTGTGGACCCGCACCCGCAGGTGCAGCGGGACCGGGGCGGAGCTGCGGACGGTGATGGGGACCTGGCCCTCGATGCTCGTCAGCGTCACCGACGGCCCCTGCACCACCTCGACGGCCGAGGCGACCTCGGCGGCGGCGGACCGCACGGTGCGAACCAGGCGCTTGCCCCGGCGCGTCCAGCCGATCGACCGGTAATGCACCGAGGCGGCCTGCAGCAGCAGGCGGTCGTAGCGGTCGGGCGCCGGGGAGCGGGGAGCGAGGACGCCGGACAGGGAGCCCAGTGCCCGGCGCGCGGACCGCAGCGAAGCGATGTAGGCGGGGTCGAGCTCGCGGGCGGCGTGTTCGGCGTCGTACTCCAGGCGGACCGGGGACCGCTCCGGGTCCACGCCGGCCGCCACGTCCGACAGCGTGACCTGCCGAGCCCACGGCGCCCGGGCGAGGCGCCGCGCGACCTCGTCGACCATCTCGGGGCTGGGCGTCGACAGCTGCGGGGGAGCCACGAGCAGGCCACGCCGCTGCGGGGAGTAGGGCCGCTCGAAGCGGACCGTGGCGACCTCGCCCACGAGGCGCTGGGCGGCGACGACGGGCCCGTCCTCACCGGAGCCGGCCTCCAGGCGGTCCTCGAGCCACGGGTCCGGCACGAGCACCTTCACCGTCGTGCCGGCCTCGGCTCGCAGCAGGCGCACCGGGGAGGGCGTGAGCGGCCCGTCGGGGGGTCCCAGGGAGTCCACCCGGTCGTCGGACAGCACCACCGTGTCCGCCCCGGCGGCGAGCATGGCCGCGAGCGTGTCGTCGTCCAGTCCCTGCGGGGACCACAGCACTCCCGGCGCCGGGCGGGCGCCGGTGAGCGACTCCAGGGCGCGGTTGGCCTCGGTCAGCGAGCGGATCGCCTCCCCTTCCAGCCCCCCGCGGGTCAGCGCGACCAGGTCGGCGGGCCCGTAAGTCAGGGCGATCTGCTCCGCCGCCGGGTCGTCGGTCAGCGCGCGCACCTCGCGGACCAGGCGGGCCGCGCGCCGCGCCGTCGGGGCGTCGGGCCCGACACGCGAGCCGTTGGCCCGCCGGAAGCCGTCGGCCATGTCATCGAGCTGCTCGACGAGCAGGGCGCTGTGGGCGGTGGTGACCGGGGTGCCCCGACGGGCCAGCAGGCCGTCGACGAGACGGCGCAGCCGACCGTCGGCCTCGACGGCCGACCCAAGGTGGTCGGGGCGGTAGCGGCCGCTGGCCAGGCGCCCCGGGTGCTCGTCCACGGGCAGCAGCAGCCCGACGCGCAGCGGCTGTGCGACCCGGTCGGCGGAGAACACGACGCTCGTCGTGACCTCGTCGAGCAGGGCGCCGTCCCGCTGTACCCGCAGGCGCAGCGGGTACACGCCGTAGTCGCCCGAGCCGAGGCTCAGGTGCTCCGCGCGGCGCTCGAGGACCACGGTGCGCGACCGGCCCGGCTCGATGGCCTCGACGTCCTGGCTGAAGCTGCTCCACAGCCCTCCGACCCGGCCGGCGTCCACGGCCTGCTGGTAGTCAAAGCGGCTGATCGTGGGGCGGTGCAGGGTACCCAGCACCCGCAGCCCGGCCGCGGGCGCGGAACCGTCGTTGGAGACGCGCAGACGCGCCCGGAAGCGCCCCCCGGGCAGCAGCATGCCGGTCAGGCCGGTCACGCGCAGCGACACCCCCCCGGGCCGGGCGGGCGCCGCGTCGTCCTCCTGGGCGCCGGCCGGGCCGGTGGCCACCAGCGTCGCCGTCAGGGCGAGCACCAGCGCCGCGGCCACCGGACGGCGCGCCATGTCCACCATGTCCAGTCGAGGATAGAGCCCCCGCGTCGCCGCCCCGCCGCGGCCCGTCCGGCCGGGTGGTCAAGGTCGGCGGGCGAGGGGCCGAGATGTGCAGGCATGGACGCCCCCGGCTCGGCTGACTCCCGTTCCGCCCGCGACTACCTGGAGCGGCTCGTGGCGCTCGAGGGCTCCGATCTGCACCTGAAGGCCGGGGGACCGGCCTTCGTGCGCGTCGACGGCGACCTGCTGGCCGTGGACGAGATGCCCCCCGTGACCGCCGAGGACAGCCAGCGCTTCGCCGAAGAGCTGATGAGACCCGAACAGCACGCCGAGCTCGAGGCCGGCGGCGAGATTGACTTCGCCCACTCCGTGCCGGGGCTGGCCCGCTTCCGGGTGGCGGTGTTCCGCCAGCGGGGGTCCATGGGCCTGGTGATCCGCCGGGTCAGCCCGGGCAGCCCCTCGTTCGAGAAGCTCGGGATCCCGGCGGCGGTTCGCCGCCTGGCCGAGGAGCACCGGGGGCTGGTCCTGGTGACCGGCCCGACCGGCTCGGGCAAGACCACTACGACCGCGGCGATGATCGCCCACGTCAACGCGACCCGGCGCTGCCACATCGTCACCATCGAGGACCCGATCGAGGTGCTGCACCGCGACGACCTGGCGATCATCGACCAGCGTGAGGTGGGGGTCGACACGGGGACCTTCGCCAGCGCCCTGCGGTCGGTGGCGCGGCAGGACCCCGACGTCATCTTCATCGGGGAGATGCGTGACCTCGAGACCGTGGGGGCCGCGCTGCAGGCGGCCGAGACCGGCCACTTCGTCATGTCGACGCTGCACACCACCGACGCGACCGAGACGATCAACCGCGTCGTGGATATGTTCCCCCCCCACCAGCAGGCCCAGGCGCGCCTGTCGCTGGCCAACTCGCTGCGCGGCATCGTGTCGCAGCGGCTCCTGGGCTCCGCGGACGGCGGCCGGGTCGCGGCCATCGAGGTGCTGGTCATGACCTCCCGCCTGCGCGAGTTCCTCCTCGACCCCGCCAAGACGAACGAGATCGAGGACGCCATCGCCGGGGGCGCCTACTACGGCATGCAGACGTTCGACCAGCACCTGCTCGCCCTGATCGGAGAGGGACGGGTCACCCTCAGGGACGCGCTCGACGCGGCGACGAGTCCGCACGACCTGCGCATCGCCGTGCGTACGGCGGGGGTCGCCACCTGAGCCGGGCCGCGAGCGGGCGCCGGCGGGCACGCACTAGCATGCGGGGGGCATGTCGAACCACTCCCTGACCGCCGCCCAGCGGCGCCAGCTGGGCGCGCTGGTGGCCGTCTACCCGATCGCCGACGAGCTCGGCCGGCGCTTCGCCGAGCGCGGCTTCGAGCTGTACCTCGTCGGCGGGACGGTGCGCGACACGCTGCTGGGCCGTCGTCTCGGCGACCTCGACTTCGCGACGTCGGCGAAGCCGCAGCAGACCGAGCGCGTGCTGTCGGGCTGGGCCCAGCGCATCTGGCTGACCGGGGCGCGCTTCGGTACCGTCAGCGCCCGCCGGTCGGGGCACTCGCTGGAGATCACGACGTTTCGCTCGGAGGTCTACCCCGACCGGTCCCGGCACCCGGCCGTGACGTTCGCGCCGACGATCGAGGCCGACCTGGCCAGGCGCGACTTCACGGTCAACGCGATGGCGGTGAGCCTGCCGGACCACGGCTTCGTCGACCCGTACGGAGGCCTGGGCGACCTGGGCTCGAGGACGCTGCGCACGCCAGTGGAGCCGGCGACCAGCTTCGGTGACGACCCGCTGCGCATGGTCCGCATGGCGCGCTTCGCGGCCACCCTGGAGGCCGAGGTCGATGAGTCGGCCCGCAAGGCCGCCACGACGATGGCCGCGACGCTGGACGACATCAGCCGGGAGCGGATCCGCGACGAGCTCAGCAAGCTGGTGTGTGCCCCCGCCCCGGGACGCGGGCTGGACCTGCTGTGCGACACGGGCCTGGCGGACCGGTTCCTGCCGGAGCTGCCGGCGCTGCGCATGGAGCGGGACCCGGTGCACCACCACAAGGACGTGTACTCCCACACCCTGGCGGTCGTGGAGCGCTGCCCACCCGACGACCTGGTGCTGCGGCTGGCCGCCCTGCTGCACGACGTGGGCAAGCCGGCCACCCGGGAGTTCGCGCCGGGCGGGCGCGTCACCTTCCACCACCACGAGGTGGTGGGGGCCCGCATGGCCCGCGCACGCCTGCGCGAACTGCGCTACCCCAACCAGGTGGCCGACGACGTCAGCCGGCTGGTGTACCTGCACCTGCGCTTCCACGGCTATAGCGACGGGCGCTGGACGGACTCGGCCGTGCGCCGGTACGTGCACGACGCGGGGAGCGACGAGCAGCTGGCGCGGCTGAACCGGCTCACCCGCGCCGACGTGACGAGCCGCAACCGGGCCAAGGCTCGCCGGCTGGCCCAGGCCATGGACGATCTGGAGTCCAGGATCGCGGCGCTGGCCGAGCAGGAGGCGATGGCGGCGATCAAGCCCCCGCTGGACGGCCACGAGATCATGCGCCTGCTGGGGCTGTCACCGGGCCCCCTCGTGGGGGAGGCCCGCCGCCACCTGCTGGACCTGCGCCTGGAGCACGGGCCCATGGATCCCGACGACGCCCGCGAGGCCCTCCTGGCGTGGGCGCGCGAGCGCGGACTGCGCTGACG
>JALYGZ010000166.1 GCA_030776845.1 Actinomycetota bacterium | reverse complement strand
GCGGCGCTGAAGTGCAGACGGTCCAGGTAGAGGTCGGTCAGCGCCTCCCGCTGCTCCGGGGTGCAGCCGTCGCCGAGGTAGAGGACCACCGTCCACGGCTTGCCGGGCTCATTGTCGTCGTAGTGACCGGCCTAGACGACGCGGCACCCGGACAGATCCACGCCGTCCGTGCGGCCGTCCGTGATGATCCACGAGGTAACGAATCGGCAGATCCCATAGGTGGAGTCACCTCCCGGCCGGTCCCCCTGGGGGCGGCACGGGCAGATGGCCTCGCAGTTGCACGACTCGTAGTGCTGCCGTTGGCATACCAGTCCGACATGTGCTCTTCCTCCTTCGTGTCCGTTGGTCGTGCGATCACATGGCTCCGCCGCCGACCAGGCCGATGGCGAGGCCGGGCATCCAGAGGACCGCGATCGCCAGCACGACGCTGACGGCCCCCACGGCCTGCGCGAAGCCCACGCCCCGCGCCCACAGCTTCTCGACGGCGACCACCACGCCCAGTGCCACCATTGCGGCCACGTTCATGGTCCCGAACACCAGCATCAGGGCCATCAGCGACCAGCAGCAGCCCAGGCACGTCAGCCCGTGGTGCAGTCCCGCTCGCAGGTCGCGGGCCGCTCCCCGGTACCCGCCGTACGTGATGAGCAGCCCCAGTGGGTTGCGGCAGCGCCCCAGCAGCCGTGCCTTGAGGGACGTGAGGTGGTAGATCCCGCTTGTGGCGAACACCGCCGCGGCGAACACCCGCGGCGCGGGGTCGCCGAGCGCGACGACCGCGTCGGCGCCCAGTGCGGCAGGTAGCCGGCCAGGCCCGAAGCGCCCCACAGCAGCACGTATCAACTGACGAATAGCGTGCCGCGCACGGCCCGCCGCCGCTCGATGACGTCGAGATAGCGGGTGGCGACCGGCGTCATCGACGGCAGCATCATCGCGGCCATCATGACCGCCCACATCAGCGTGAACGCGAGCGGCCCGTGGCCCATCGCCCTGGCAGCGGTCCACATGCCGGTCGCCGCGGCGATCGTCCATGCCGCGGCCGCCACGGCGACGATCAGGATCGGCAGGGCCGCGGCCGTGCCCGCGCTGACGCGACCGCTGGCGTGCACGGTTCAGCCGTCCTCAGGGCGGCGGCCCCAGGTCAGGGCGTGGACCGGAGTGAGCTCGACGTGACCGAGGTCGGTGAAGCCGTGGCGGGTCAGCAGCTCGTCGTAGGCGCTGCGCGACAGCAGCTGGTCATCGATCTGCGCCTCGAAGAACTGCACCCCCGCCATCAGCCGCCCGGGCACGGTCGTCAGGCCCTCGTCGGTCTCCGGGAACGGGAAATCGGAGATCACGAACCAGCCCCCGGGCTCCAGGCCCTCAAGCACGTTGCGAGTCACCGCGTCGATGTCGCGGCACTCGTGCATCGAGATATTGTTGATCACCAGCGCCGCCGGCGGGTCGATCGTCATCTCCTCCAGCGGACTGACCACGAGCGTGACACCGTCGGCGACCCCGGCCTCGCGCACCCGCTCGGCGGCGAGCTCGATCGAGTGCGCGTCGCCGTCGATCCCCGCGAGCTCGCAGTTCGGGTAGTGCTCGGCGAGGCGGACCAGCCCCCTGCCGGTGCCGCAGGCGGTGTCAACGATCCGGCCACCAGCCGCCAGCCTCTCGGCAAGTCCCGGCACCTGCTCCACGCCTCCAGGGACCAGGCGGGTGTAGAAGGGGGCGCCGCTGCCCGCCACACCGGCGATCCACTCCGGGCTGCACTCGTCCCACCACAGCCGCTCCCCGGTCGGCAACACCCGCTCGAAGCGGTCGAACAGCTCCGGCATCTCCAGAACCTGGACCAAGCCACCGACGTAGGCCGGCGAGGTGGGGTCAAGCAGTAACGTGTCCATGTGGGGTGCGAGCCGGTAGCGGTCACCGTCGCGGGTGGCGAGGCCGGTGGCCAGCGCCGAGCGGCACCACACGCCGGTGTAGAACGCGTCGAACCCGAGCCGGTCCGCCAGCGCATTGGCGGTCAGGCCGTCCGGGTGCTCGGAGAGGGTCTCGATCAGGCCGCTGCGCAGGCCGATGTTTATGGTGCGGTGCCCCACGTAACCGGCGGCATTGCGCAGCAGGATTGGGGCCTGGTCCTGGATCGTGGGCTCGGTGACATCCGGCGCGGTCATCAGTGGACCTCCTCGTGGTGGGGTGCATTCCGGCACTGCCGAGGATCACGGCGGGCGGCTGTGGTTTGGCTGCAACCCGGCTGTGGCCCGTGCCGCCGGGCTCAGCCGCCGATCAGCTCGTCCAGATAGCCGAGCGCGACGCGGCCCACCTGCGTCCGCCGCAGCGTCCGGCCCCGCTCGGCCGCGGTGGTCGCCGCCGCGGACCCCAGCCGGGTCTCAAGCTGGGTCCACGCCTCGTCGAGCCGCTGCGCCTCGAGGCCGAAGCTCGGGGTGACCCCCGCAGTCACCGCCCCATACAGCACCGCCGCCGGCTCGTCGGTGCCGGTCTCCGCCAGCAGCACCACGAGGTTGCGCAGCGTCGTGAGCTGATGGGTGTGGTCCCCCAGGCGCCGCCAGTGCGCGATGATCTGGCGGAACTGGCGCAGCGCCTCCTGGGTTTCGCCGAGCCGGCCGCGCAGGGACGCCAGCGACACGAGCGAAACCCCCCAGATCAGCGCGTTGTCGACCTCCCGGGCGAGGCGCACCGCCTCCTCCAGGGCCGCCGCCGCCTCACGGGGCCGCAGCTCCAGGAGCGCCTCGCCGCGGCTGTAATGCGCGAAGGCCCGCATCGTCGGGCTGCCTGACGCCTCGGCCGCCTCCTGCAGGCCGGGCAGGTAGGAGAGCCCCTTCTCGGGCTGGCCGCGGTAGGTGCGGCCGATCACCCGGCACACACCCGCATAGGCGACGTAGAAGGGGACCGCCAGCCGCTCGGCCGCAGCGGCCATAGCCGCCGCGTGCCGCAGCATGTCATCGATCCGCCCCTCGTACAGCGCCGTCGTCGTGAGCACCGCTTCCGCCGCCACGGCAGCCATGCTGTCAGGAGCGGCGTGGGCGAGCGCCTCCTCAGCCTCGCGCTCGGCACGGTCGCACTCGTCGCGGCTCGTGGCGCCGAAGGCCGCGGTCGTCAGCGCCAGGGCGTACCAGGGATGCTCGGCCGCGCACGGCAGCGCCACCGCCCGGCATGCCCATGTGGTCACCTCATCCCGCAGTCGGTAGACGAGGTAGTCGCCCAATGCAGCGGGGATCCGCAGGGCTCCGTCCGGGTCCTTGTGACCGACCAGCCAGGCATGGGCCGCGCGGAGGTCGTCGAACACCGCGTCGAGCTCGACGACAGCCGGGCCCTCCTCGGGCCCGCGGACGAGTGGTCCCAGCCGCTCCGCCAGCTGCACATGGTGGTCGGCATGGGAGCACCGCCAGATCTCCGGGTCATCGACGGCGGCGAGACGGTGGGTGCCGTACTCGCGCAGGGTGTCGAGCAGCCGGTAGCGCACGCCTGCCGGGCGGCGTTCGACCACGACCATCGACTTGTCCACCAGCTCCCCCATGAGCCCGGCGACATCCGATTCGTCGATGCCGTCGCCCGCGCATACCTGCTCCGCCGATTCGAGCGAGAAAGTGCCGGCGAACACCGACAGCCGGTCGAACAGGCGAGCCTCGAGCGGGTCGAGCAGATCGTAGGACCAGGCGACCACCGCTTGGAGCGTCCGGTGGCGGCCCGCCTCGTGGCGCGGACCGCCGGCCAGCAGGGAGAACCGCCGGTCCAGCCGGGCGACCAGATCTTCTGGCGCCATCGCGCGGGCCCGGGCGGCGGCCAGCTCGATGGCCAGCGGCATCCCGTCGAGCCCGCGGCACAGGGCGGCCACCGCGGGGGCGTTGGCGTCGGTGAGCGCGAACGACGGCTCGGCCTCTACAGCGCGGACGCGAAACAGCGCGCCTGCCGGGGTCGCGGCGACCTCCTCCGGGCCGACGTCCCGATCAGGGACCGGCAGTGGAGCGACGGGCCACAGCCGCTCGCCGGCGAGATGGAGCCGCTCACGCGAGGTCGCGAGGATCGCGACGTTCGGGCAGTGCCCGAGGATCGCGTCCACCAGCGGCGTGACCGCACCGAGGACGTGCTCGCAGTTGTCCAGCAGCAACAGCAGCTGCCGCTCGCCGAGGGCGGTGATCAGCGTCTCTGCGGCGGATTGCTCGCCGGTCGGCTGGATCCCGAGCGCCGTGATCAGGGCGTCACCGACGCTGCCGGGGTCGCGGGTCGCCGCCAGGGTGGCGACGGCCAGCCCGTCGTCGAACCGGTCGGCCACCCGGTCGGCCACCTGCTCGGCTAGCCTGGTCTTGCCCACGCCGCCGGGCCCGGTCAGCGTCACGAGACAGCCCGGTTCGATGCGGGCGGCGATGCTGGCGATGTCATCGGCGCGTCCGATGAGGTCGGGGGCGGCGGCTGCAGGTGGCGGGCGTCGCGCCCCGACGGCGATCTGGTCCCTGGACGCCGGTGGGGCGTCCAGTGCCGGGTCCTGACGCAGGATCCGCTCGTGCAGGTCGCGGAGCTCCGGTGAGGGATCGACCCCGAGCTCGTCGCGCAGCCGGTCCTGCAACGCCCGGTACGTCGCCAGCGCGTCACCCTGCCGGCCGCTGCGGTAGAGCGCCACCATCAGCTGCCCGTGGGGCCGCTCGCTGAGCGGGTCCTCCGCGATCGTGCGCTCCAGCTCGCCGATCAGCTCAGCGTGCCGGCCGAGCGCGAGCAGGACGTCGGTGTGCTCGGCGGCCGCGGTCGCCCGCAAGTTCTCGAGGCGGACCGCCTCGGCGCGGATGGCGGGGTGGTCGGCGAGGTCGCCGAACGCCGGCCCCCGCCACAGCTCGAGTGCCTCCAGGAGGAGCTCCACGGCCTGGGCAGGGGAGCGGTCCCGACTCTCGCGCGCCCGGGCGACCAGCGACTCGAAGCGGGCGGCGTCGAGGTCGTAGCGCTCCAGGTCGACGCGGTAGCCGTCAGGCTCGGAAACCAGTGGTGAGGAGCCCATCTGCGACAGCTGGGCCCGTAGCCGCGACAGGTGGCTCTGCAGCGACTTGCGGGCGCTGGCCGGCGGGTCGTGCGGCCACACCGCGTCGATCAATCGGTCGGTGGTCACCGTGTCGCCACCCGCGGCCAGCAGCGCGGCCAGGATCGTGCGCCGGTGGCCACGGCCAAGCGCGGTCGACTGCCCGGCGGCTCTGGCCTCCACCGGCCCCAGAATTCGGAACTTCATACCGGTTCCGGGTTCGGCTGTGCTTGCTTTGTGATCGATGGCGGTCCTTGCTCGCGTCGTGCGCCGCTGGGCGCCATGGTGCGGGCGATGTCTGCCTTTCGTCGGCCTCAACAACGTCTCGCGGATCGCGGTTCTCGACGCTCGATTCCTGTCGGCTTCGACTGTAACAAGGGAACAAGGGGCCGTTCGTCGCCAAGGCTGCGCACACGGCTTGGCACCGTTGTGATCCCCCGGGGATGTTATCCGCTCACGCTGGAACTGCCGTATCCCCG
>JALYGZ010000165.1 GCA_030776845.1 Actinomycetota bacterium | reverse complement strand
GCCTGGGCTTCGCGCACCCGGCGACCAGCCGGATCATCGACCTCGTCGAGGCCCTTCCCGGCGACCTGGTCCGGGCCCGCCGGCGGCTGTGCGGCGACTGACCACCCGGCGTCGGCCGGGGCTTTGCGATCGGGCCGGCCCGGGGTAGCGTGAGGGCCGGGCATCACACGGCTGTCATTCCTTCCCCGGCCCGTGTCGCCGCCGCCGGCGGCGGGCCCGCCGGCACCGCGCATGAGGGAGGCCCGTGCCAGACTCGTTCGTCCACCTGCACGTGCACAGCGAGTACTCGATGCTCGACGGCGCCAGCCGCGTCGACGATCTCATGGCGGGGGCCGCGCGGATGGGGATGCCCGCCATGGCGGTCACCGACCACGGCGTGATGTTCGGCGCGGTCGACTTCTACCGGGCGGGCCTGCGCCACGGCGTCAAGCCGATCATCGGCTGTGAGGTGTACATGGCGCCCGGCAGCCGCTTCGCCAAGGGCGTCCGCCATGTCGAGGCCGGGCGCGGGTCCAAGGCCGACCCCTACCACCACCTCGGCCTGCTCGCCGAGAGCCAGGACGGCTACCGCAACCTCATGCGCCTGGTGTCCCGCGCCTACCTGGAGGGCTACTGGTACAAGCCCCGGGCCGACAAGGAGCTGCTGGCCGAGCACGCCGAGGGGCTCATCTGCCTGTCGGGCTGCCTGGGCGCGGAGGTCAACCAGCTGCTGCTCGCCGGCAGGCGCGACGCGGCCCTGGCCGCCGCCGCCGAGTACCGGGACATCTTCGGGCCCGGCAACTACTTCATCGAGCTGCAGGACCACGGCCTGCCCGAGCAGAAGGCCACCAACGGCGAGCTCATGGCCATCGCCGATGAGCTGGGCCTGCCCCTGGTCGTCACCAACGACAGCCACTACACCCGGCAGCCCGACGCCGAAGCCCACGACGCCCTGTTGTGCATCCAGACCGGCTCGCGCCGGGACGACACCGACCGGCTGCGCTTCACCGGTGACCAGTTCTACGTCAAGTCGCCCGAGCAGATGCGCGGGCTGTTCCCCGACCATCCCCAGACCTGGCGGTCGACGCTGGACATCGGCGAGCGCTGTGCGGTGGGGATGGACTTCTCCACCCACCACCTGCCGCGGTTCGACTGCCCCGACGGCCTGACCGAGGCCGAGTACCTGCGCCGGCGCGTCTACCAGGGCGCCGAGCGCCGCTACGGCGTCCCGCTGGCCGAGGACGTCGTGGCACGGCTGGACAAGGAGCTCGGCGTCATCGAGCAGATGGGCTTCCCCGCCTACTTCCTCATCGTGGCCGACCTGTGCGAGTACGCCCGCGGCCGGGGCATCCGCATGGGGCCGGGCCGCGGGTCGGCGGCGGGCTGCGCCGTCGCCTACTGCCTCGGCATCACCGACCTGGACCCGCTGCGCCACGGCCTCATCTTCGAGCGCTTCCTCAACCCCGAGCGGGTGTCCATGCCCGACATCGACATGGACTTCGACGAGCGACGCCGCGGCGAGATGATCCGCTACGCCCGCGAGAAGTACGGCGACGACCGCGTCGCGCAGATCGTCACTTTCCACACGATCAAGGCCAAGCAGGCCATCCGCGACGCGGCCCGGGTCCTGGGCTACCCGTTCGGCTTCGGCGACCGGCTGGCCAAGATGATGCCCCCGCCGGTGCTGGGCAAGGAGTTCCCGCTGGCCAAGGCCCGCACGATGTCGGGCGAGCTGGGGCGGGCCTGGGATTCCGAGCCCGACGCCCGGCGGGTGCTCGACACCGCCCTGTCGCTGGAGGGGCTGCGCCGCCAGCACTCGATCCACCCCGCCGGCGTGGTCATCGGCGCCCGGCCCATCACCGAGCACGCCCCGGTGCTGCGCCTGGAGACCGACGGCGAGATCGTCACCCAGTACGACGGGAACATGGTCGAGGCCATCGGCCTGCTGAAGATGGACCTGCTGGGCCTGCGCAACCTCACGGTCATCACCGACGCCCTGCGGCACGTCGAGGCGACCACCGGGCGGGCGCCGGTCGTCGAGGAGCTGCCGCTCGACGACGCCCGCACCTACGAGATGCTCGCCGCGGGGGATACCGAGGGCGTGTTCCAGCTGGACTCACCCGGCATCACCGCGCTGTGCCGGCAGCTCAAGCCGGACCGCTTCGACGACATCGTCGCCCTGCTCGCGCTGTACCGCCCCGGGCCGATGTCGGCGCGGCTGCCCGTGGAGTACTGCGAGCGCAAGCACGGCCGGGCGCCGGTGCAGGTGGCCCACCCGGACCTGCACGACATCCTCGAGTCGACCTACGGCATCCTCGTCTACCAGGAGCAGGTGCTGCAGATCGCCCAGCGCATCGCCGGGTTCTCCCTGGGAGAGGCCGACCTGCTGCGTCGGGCCATCGGCAAGAAGAAGCCGGCCGAGATGGAGGCGCAGCGCTCGAAGTTCGTCGACGGCTGTGTCGCCAAGGGCTACGAGGACGTCTTCGCCAAGGACCTGTGGAACCTCATCGAGGGCTTCGCCGACTACGCGTTCAACAAGAGTCACTCGGCCGGCTACGGCCTGGTCAGCTACCAGACCGCCTGGCTCAAGGCGAACCACCCCGTCGAGTACATGGCGGCCCTGCTGACGTCGGTCAAGGGCAACAAGGACCGGCTGTCGCTGTACCTGCACACCTGCCGCACGATGGGCATCACGGTCCTGGCCCCGGACGTGAACGAGTCGCTTGCCGACTTCGCCCCCGGCGGGGGGGCCGCGGCCCGTCAGATCCGCTTCGGCCTGTCGGCGGTGCGCAACGTCGGCGAGCAGGTCGTGGAGGCCGTCGTGCGCGCGCGCGACCGGCTCGGGCGCTTCGCCGACTTCGTCGACTTCTGCCGCAAGGTCGACGCCGCGGTGCTCAACAAACGCACCGTCGAGTCCCTGGTGAAGGCCGGCGCGTTCGACTCGCTGGGGCATCCGCGCAAGGGTCTGCTGATGGTCGCCGAGTCGGTCGCCGACCAGATGCTGACGACGCGCCGCGCCGAGGCCGAGGGTCAGTTCTCGCTGTTCGGCGGCGCCGACGGTGAGGCCGACGGCGAGCTGGCCGACGCGGCGGTGCCCGAGGTCGAGTTCGAGCGGGGCGAGAAGCTGAGCCACGAGCGCGAGATGTTGGGCCTGTACGTCTCCGACCATCCCCTGTTCGGCCTCGAGCGCCTGCTGGCCCGGCTCGCCCCGGGGCCGATCTGTGACCTGCCCCGGCAGGGCGGCGCGGGCCAGGTCACGATCGCCGGAATCCTGACCGGGATCACCAGGAAGTTCACCAAGTCGGGCGAGCCCTACGTCGTGGGCACCGTGGAGGACCTGCGCAGCGGCGTGGAGGTGCTTTTCTTCCCGGCCGTGTACCGCCAGTCGGCGCACCTGCTGACCGAGGACGCCGTGCTGTGCGTCTCGGGGCGCCTGGACGCCGGGGACACGCCGCGGGTCGTCGCCGCGGAGGTCCACGCGCCCGACCTGAGCGAGGCGACCGGCGCCCCGCTGACCGTGACCCTCGCGCCCCGGCAGTGCACCCCGCAGGTCGTGGAGCGGCTGAAGGCGATCCTCGCCGAGCACGGCGGGCAGGTCGACGTCCACCTGGAGCTGCGCAACGGCGCCGGGCGCCACACGACGCTGCGGCTGGGCGAGGATTTCCGGGTGGGGCGCACCGCCGGCCTGTACGCCGAGATCAAGGGCCTGCTCGGCGCCGACGCCGTCAGCTAGCGTGCGCCCATGCGCGGCGCGTTCGACCTGGGGGGAAGGGTGGCCCTGGTC
>JALYGZ010000164.1 GCA_030776845.1 Actinomycetota bacterium | reverse complement strand
CCGTCGCCCAGGGCGACGACCGCCGGGCCCACGTCGCGGGCGACGGTTCGCACCACATCCGTCCACTCGTCCAGAACCGTCATGACTCCCTCCTCCGGCTGTCTGCGGGGAGTTTACTTACAGCATTACGGGTTTGCATATAGCTTCCCGAGTGGGCCGGCGGTGGTGGGGAAATCCGGCATGATGGCGGCCATGGCGATGCGCATCGAGGACTACGCGCTGATCGGCGACACGGAGACGGCCGGGCTCGTCGGCCGCGACGGGTCGATCGACTGGCTGTGCCTGCCCCGTTTCGACTCGGGCGCGTGCTTCGCTGCGCTGTTGGGCGACGACGACCACGGGCGCTGGTCGCTGCGGCCGGCGGGGGAGGTGCGCCGGGTGCGCCGGCGCTACCGCCCCGGCACGTTGGTGCTGGAGACCGAGTTCGAAACCGACGACGGCTGTGTGCGGCTGCTCGACTGCATGCCGCCGCGGGACGGGCTGCCCGACCTGGTCCGGGTCGTCGAGGGGGTGCGCGGGCGGGTGCCCATGCGCATGCGCCTGGTCATCCGGTTCGACTACGGCTGGGTCGTGCCGTGGGTGCGGCGCCTGGACGGCCTGCTGGCGGCCGTCGCGGGCCCCGACGCGCTGTACCTGCGCAGCCCCGTGGACACCACCGGCCAGGGCTTTTCGACCGTGGCCGACTTCGTCGTCTCAGACGGTGACCGGGTGCCGTTCGTGCTGGCGTGGCAGCCGTCGCACCTGCCCGCGCCCGACGCCGGCGAGGGCCTGCGGCGGCTCGCCGACACCGAGTCCTGGTGGCGGGAGTGGTCGGGACGCTCGACCTACGCCGGTGAATGGCCCGAGGCGGTGCAGGGCTCCCTCGTCACGCTCAAGGCGCTGACCTTCGCGCCGACCGGGGGCGTCGTGGCCGCTCCCACCACCTCGCTGCCCGAGCAGCTCGGGGGGGTGCGCAACTGGGACTACCGCTACTGCTGGCTGCGTGACGCGAGCTTCACCCTGGCGGCCCTGCTCGTCGCGGGGTTCACGCAGGAGGCCATCTCGTGGCGGGACTGGCTGCTGCGCGCCGTGGCCGGGAACCCCGAGAGCCTGCAGATCATGTACGGCCCGGCGGGGGAGCGTCGCCTGCCCGAGCTGGAGCTGCCGTGGCTGCCGGGCTACGAGGGGTCGGCCCCGGTGCGCGTGGGCAACGCCGCCAGCCGCCAGTTCCAGCTCGATGTGTACGGCGAGGTGTTCGACGCCATGCACACCGCCAGGGCGGCCGGCATCGAGCCCAGTCGCCCGGCATGGAGCCTGCAGCGGCGCCTGCTCGAGCATCTGGAGACGGCCTGGCAGCGGGCCGACGAGGGCATCTGGGAGGTGCGCGGACCGCGCCGGCACTTCACCCACTCCAAGGTCATGGCGTGGGTCGCCCTGGACCGCGCGGTGAAGGCGGTCGAGCGCTCCGGTCTGGACGGCCCGGTGGAGCGCTGGCGGGCGACGCGCGATGAGATCCACGACGAGGTCTGCCGCCGCGGGTACGACGCGGAGGCGGAGACCTTCGTGCAGCACTACGGCGCCTCCCGCGTGGACGCGAGCCTGCTGATGCTGCCCCTCGTGGGCTTCGTGTCCCCGCACGACCCGCGCATGAAGGGAACCGTGGCGGCCGTCGAGCGGGAGCTGTGCACCGACGGCCTCGTCGCCCGGTACACGCCCGACCCGGACGTCGACGGCCTGCCGTCGGGGGAGGGGGCCTTCCTGGCCTGCTCGTTCTGGCTGGTCGACAACTACACGAAGACAGGCCGCGTGCAAGAGGCCCGCCGGCTGTTCGAGCGCCTGCTGGCGCTGCGCAACGACGTGGGCCTGCTGGCCGAGGAGTACGACCCGGCCGCCCAGCGCATGGTCGGCAACTTCCCCCAGGCGTTCTCCCACGTGGGGCTGGTCAACGCCGCGGACAACCTGTCGCGCGCACTGGGGACGGCGACGGCCGGACCCGGGGTCACCCCTCCTCCGACGCGTCGAGAATGAGGCGCGCCGCCCGGTCGTAGGTGAGGTAGCTCCACGCCCAGTTGACCAGGACGCTCAGCCGGTTGCGGAAGCCCACGAGCTCGACCAGGTGCAACAGCAGCCACGCCCACCAGGCGGGGCGGCCGTCGACGCGCACCCCGGCGGGCAGCTGCGCGACGGCGGCGTCGCGTCCCACCGTGGCCATCATGCCCCGGTCGCGGTAGCGGAAGGGCCTGGTCGCCCCGCCGGCGAGCAGGCGCCGGATCTGGCGGGCGGCGTGGCGGCCCGACTGGATCGCCGCGGGCGCCAGCTGTGGCAGGACCCCGGTGTCGGGCACGGCCATGTCGCCGACGGCGAAGACGCCGGGCAGCCCCGGCACCTGCAGGTCTGCGCCCACCACCACCCGCCCGCCGGAGCCGGTCGGGGCGCCCAGGGCCCCCCGCCAGGGGGCTGGCCCGCAC
>JALYGZ010000163.1 GCA_030776845.1 Actinomycetota bacterium | reverse complement strand
CGCCCGCAGCGAGCGGCCGTCGGTCCGCAGCCGCCGCAGGGTCTGCTTGCGCATCCGGGCCTGGGCGGCGGTGGCCTCGCTGACGCGCCGCTGGCGCCGGACCACACGGGTGTGGCGGTCGTGTCGGCGGGCGGCGACGCGGTGCTGGCGGTCGCGGCGGCGGCGCAGCCGGGCCAGGCGCTCGGACTCGCGCTCGACGCGGCGCTCGAGCCGCTCGATCCGTCGGACCTCCCGCTGGTCGGAGTCCATCACCGACTCGACGTAGGCCACCGAGCGGGTCAACTCGTTGGCGTCGTCGACGGCCAGCAGCACCGCCGGATCGGTCGCCGTGCTGGCCTTGTACGACGCACGCACCCGCTCATGGAAGCGTCTCACCGCCCGCACGAGCTGGGCGCGGGTCGCGGCCAGCCGCTTCCTGGCGTCCTCCAGCATCCGCGTCGTGCGCGCCAGCGCGGCGCGGGCCACCGCCCGCTGCGCCTCGGCGTCGGCCAGGCGCGCGTTGAACGTCACCAATCGGGACTGCAGGCGGGCGTGGCGCCGCTCGATCCGGTCGAGGTGGGCCAGCGTCGTGTCGCGCCGGCCCTGGACCGTGTCCAGGCCCTTGTGCGCGGAGTCCAGTCGCTGGTTGACCTTGTCCAGTCTGTTCTTCGGGACGGCGAGGGCTCCGGCGGGCGCCAGCGCCAGGGCCGCGCACACGGCCACGACGAGGGTGCGGAGGGTTCCCGATCCGGGCACGCGGGCGACCCTAGAAGACAATCCCCCCGATCACCAAGAAAGCGGTGCCATGTTATTCGACCGATAGATGGCAAACCGGTTATGCGTTTACAGGCATCACACGGCGAGGTGACGGCGAATGGAAAGAAAGGAGGCGATCGCCGCGATCGCCACCCCGACCAGCACCAGGACGGGGATGGTCTGGACGACGTCGACGGTGCGCACCAGCGGCAGGAACGTGACGGCGTCCCGGAGCCGGTTGACGATCGTCGCCTCGGCGACGAGCAGCAGCCCGCCAGCGGTGAGCGCGCCGAGCACGCCGGCGATCACACCCTCCAGGATGAACGGCAGGCGGATGTACCAGTTCGTCGCGCCGACGAGCTTCATGATGCCGGTCTGTTCCCGGCGGGCGAACGCGGTGATGCGGATGGTGTTGGAGATGAGCGCCGCTCCGGCCATGAGCTGCAGCAGGGCGACCACGAGCGCGCCGTTGCGGAAGCCGTCCATGATCTGGAAGAACCTGCCGAGCACCTCCCGCTGGTCGGTGACGTCCTCCACGCCGGCGTAGCCGGCGAACCTGGTCTCGATGGCCCGGAACTGCTCGGGGTCGGTCAGCTTCACACGGAACGAGGCGGGGAGGAAGTCAGGCTCCACGCTCTCGACCAGGTCGGGCTGGTCGGCGAACAGCCGCTGGTACTTGGCGTAGGCCTGCTGCTTGGACTCGTAGAGCACCTCCTGCACCAGGCGGCTGCCGGCGAGATCGGACTCCAGGGTCTGGCGCTGCGCCCCGGTGATGTCGTCGCGCAGGAAGATCGACACCTCCACCTGGGAGAAGAACAGCTCGCGGGCGATCTGCACCTGGCGCTGCACGAGCAGCCCCGCCCCCAGCAGCGCCAGGCTGACCGTGACGGTCAGCACCGTCGCCACCGTCATGAGCAGGTTGCGCCGCAGCCCGAGGCCGACCTCACCGAGCAGGTAGCGCCACCTAGCCGCCATGCCCGTAGACCCCCCGGACCTGGTCGCGCACGAGTGCGCCGCCGCGCAGCTCCACCACCCGGCGTCGCATCGAGTCCACGATGTTCTGGTCGTGCGTGGCCATCAGGACCGTCGTGCCGGTGCGGTTGACCCGGTCCAGCAAACGCATGATCTCGATCGACGTGCTGGGGTCCAGGTTGCCGGTCGGCTCGTCGCACAGCAGAATGCGCGGCCCGTTCACGCAGGCCCGGGCGATCGACACCCGCTGCTGCTCCCCGCCGGACAGCTCGTGGGGATAGGCCCCCGCCCGGCCCCCCAGGCCGACCAGCCGCAGGATCTCGGGCACCGTGGAGCTCACGACCGAACGGGGCTTCCCGATGACCTCGAGGGCGAAGGCGACGTTCTCGCCGACGGTCTTGTTCGACAGCAGCTTGAAGTCCTGGAAGACGCAGCCCAGCTGCCGACGCAGCGCCGGCACCTTCCACGGCCTGAGCGAGCTCAACTGCGTCCCGTTGACCCAGACCTCACCCTCATCTGGATCTTCATCCTTGAGCAGCAGCTTGATGAGAGTGCTCTTGCCCGATCCGGACGGCCCGACCAGGAAGACGAACTCACCCTCGTCGATCGTCACGGTGACGTCGGACAGGGCGACCACCGCGCCCTGATAGGACTTGGAGACGGTCTCGAGTTGGATCACTGAAAGCCTCGACAGACGCGGAGAAGTGCGGAGCGGGGCCCAGCGGGGCGGGGAACCCGAGCATAACAGGCCACGTTCCCAGCCCGGGGAGGCGCCGGACGTGCCCGGGCCGGGACTATCCTCCCGGCTCGGGAGGAGCGGTATGCGGGTACTGGTCACCGGCGGCGCCGGCTACATCGGCTCGGTGACCGCCGGCCGTCTGCACGACGCGGGCCACGCCGTCGTCGTCGTCGACGACCTGCGCGCAGGTAACCGGGAGCTGCTGCCGGCGGGGACGGGCTTCCTGCGGGCCGACGTCGGGGACCCCCGGGCGCTGGCCGGCCTGCTGGCCGACGGGGTGGACGCCTGCGTGCACTTCGCCGCGTCGATCGAGGCCGGGGAGTCGATGCGGCGCCCGCAGGCCTTCTTCGCCAACAACACCGCCGGCACGCTGCGCCTGCTCGAGACGCTTGTCGACGCGGGCGTCGACCGCTTTGTGCTCTCGTCGACGGCCGCGGTCTACGGCGAGCCGCGCCGGGTACCGATCGCCGAGGACGACCCCACCGAGCCGACGAACGCCTACGGCGAGTCCAAGCTTCTGACCGAGCGGGCGCTGGGGTGGCTCGGGCGGCTGCGCGGGCTGCGCTGGGCGGCCCTGCGCTACTTCAACGCGTGCGGGGCCACGCAGGCCGCCGGGGAGGACCACGACCCCGAGACCCACCTCATCCCGCTGGTGTTGCAGGCCGCCGCCGGCCGGCGGGACGAGGTCGCGATCTACGGCACGGACTACGACACGGCCGACGGCACCTGCGTGCGCGACTACGTGCACGTCGCGGACCTGGCCGACGCCCACGTGCTGGCCCTGGAGGCCCTCGAGGCCCACGACCGGGTGGTCTGCAACCTGGGCAACGGCGCCGGGTTCAGCGTCCGCGAGGTCGTGGAGGCGGCCCGGCGGGTCACCGGCCGCGACGTCGTCGCACGGGAGCGACCGCGCCGGCCCGGCGACCCCACGGCGC
>JALYGZ010000162.1 GCA_030776845.1 Actinomycetota bacterium | reverse complement strand
ACCATCCCCCCCACGACGCGCGTGGCGAGCGACTGGGCGTAGTCGAGCGCGACCGTGGCGTCCGGCAGCACGACCCGCTCGACCGAGGAGTGGGAGATGTCGCGCTCGTGCCACAGGGCGACGTTCTCGACCGCCGCCTGGGAGTAGCCGCGCAGCACCCGGGCGAGCCCGGTCAGGCGCTCGCGCACCGCGTCGTGGCGCCGCAGGGACCGTTCGGGATCGAACACCGCCTCCGGCACGTCGACGCCCTCCCCGGCCAGCGCCGCCCGGAAGTGCTCGCCGCTGTCCCAGGCCCGCATGGCGGCGCGCTGAACGACCGCGTACGCGTCGTCGCGCGGCATGCCGCGCTCGACGAGCGCCAGCAGCACCTGCGACGAGGCGGTGAGCCCGGCGCTCGCCTCGACGTTGGCCCGCATGCGCTCGGGGAAGACCCGCAGGCCGTCGATGACCCGCCCGGCCAGGTGCAGCTGGTAGTCGGCGGCGACGAGCGAGTCGGGCAGGACCACCCGCTCCACCGACGAGTGGGAGATGTCGCGCTCGTGCCACAGGGCGACGTTCTCGGCCGCGGCGTGGGAGTTCGCGCGCAGGAGCCTGGCCAGCCCCGTGATCCGCTCGCACAGGATGGGGTTGCGCTTGTGCGGCATGGCCGACGAGCCCCGCTGGCCCGCCCCGAACGGCTCCTCGGCCTCCCGGACCTCGGTGCGCTGCAGGTGGCGCACCTCCACCGCCAGCTGCTCGACGGAGGCGCCCAGTAGCGCGAGCGCGGCCAGCAGCTCCGCATGGCGGTCCCGCGCCACCACCTGGGTCGGGACCGGCTCGGCGCGCAGCCCCAGCCGCTCGCACACGTACCGCTCGACGTGCGGGTCGAGGTTGGCGTAGGTCCCCACGGCCCCGGAGATCGAGCCCACGGCCACCGCGTCCCTGGCCCGCGCCAGCCGCCGGCGGCCCCGGTCGACGGCGAACGCGAAGGCGCCGAGCTTGTGGCCGAAGGTGGTGGGCTCGGCGTGCACCCCGTGGGTCCGCCCCATGCACACGGTGTCCCACTCGCGCAGGGCGCGGTCGGTGAGGCCGCCGACGAGGTGGTCGGCACGGTCGAGCACGAGGTCACACGCCCGCGCCAGCGTGACGGCGAGCGCGGTGTCGATCAGGTCCGACGACGTCATGCCGTGATGCACCCAGCGTCCCGCGTCGCCCGGGATGGTCTCGGTGAAAGCGGTGAGGAACGCGACGACGTCGTGGTTGGTCGTCCGCTCGATCTCGGCCACCCGGGCGGGTGTGGGCACCCTGCCCGCGCGGATCGCCTCCAGGTCGTCGGCGGGGACCGTCCCCAGGCGGGCCTGGGCCTCGCAGGCCAGGACCTCGACGTGCACCCAGGTGGCCAGCCGCGCCTCGTCGGTCCACACCGCGCCCATCTCCGGCAGCGTGTAGCGGGGGATCACCGGCCGGCCCCCGTGGGGGTGGACGCGATGTCCGACCGGCGCGTCAGCCCGTCGAAGCGTATGTGGCCGGCGGCGCGGTAGGCGGCGTCCCGCGCGGCGGCGATCGAGTCCCCCAGGCCCGAGACCGCCAGCACCCGGCCGCCCGCCGTGACGAGGCGGGGTCCGTCGCGCCGCGTGCCCGCATGGAACACGAGGGCCCCCGGGACCCGCGTGGCCTCCCCTACACCGTCGATCGGCACACCCGTGGGGTGCGGGCCCGGGTACCCGCCCGAGGCCAGCACCACCGTGACGCAGGCCCGCGGATCGACCGCCGGCGTCTCGGCGCGGGACAGGTCGCCGCGGGCGCCGGCCAGTAGGGCCGCCCCCAGGTCACCGCACAGACGCGGCAGCACCGCCTGGGCCTCCGGGTCGCCGAAGCGGGCGTTGAACTCCAGCACCCTGGGGCCGGCCGGGGTCAGCACCAGGCCCGCGTAGAGCACGCCGACGTAGTCCACGCCTCGACCGCGCAGCGCCGCCAGCACCGGCCCGAAGACGTCCCCGCGCGCCCACTCGGCCAGCCCGGCGTCCTCCGCCGCGGGGACGGGACAGTACGCGCCCATGCCGCCGGTGTTGGGGCCCGCGTCGCCGTCGAGCGCGCGCTTGTAGTCCTGGGCGACCGGCAGCACCCGGACGTCCGCGCCGTCGCACAGCGCGAGGACGCTGACCTCGGGGCCCGCGAGGAACTTCTCGACGACCAGCGTGGCCCCGGCCGCCCCGAAGCGGCCGCGGACGAGCGCGTCGTCCACGGCCGTCTCCGCCTCCCGGCGGGTGGCGCAGACCCGCACCCCCTTGCCGGCGGCCAGGCCGTCGGCCTTCACCACGAACGGCGCCCCGAAGCGGTCCAGGGCCCGCCGGGCCGCCCCCGGGTCCCGGCCCGACCAGTGCTCGGCGGTGGCCACCCCCGCCTCGGCCATCACCTGCTTGGCGAACGACTTCGAGCCCTCCACACGCGCCCCCCGGCTCCCCGGCCCGAACACCGGGATG
>JALYGZ010000161.1 GCA_030776845.1 Actinomycetota bacterium | reverse complement strand
GGCCACCGGCGCCGCCCGCCCGCCCGGCGGCGGGGGAGGACGCAAGCGCAAGACGACGACCCGGCGGGCCTTCCTGCGAAACTCCTGGCTCGGGACCATGGCGCTGGGGCTGGCGGCCTTCGGCGGGGCGTCGATCATGTATCTGTGGCCCAACCTGACCGGCGGCTTCGGCGCGCGGGTCGAGGTCGAGGAGGAGGACTTCATCCTCGAGGAGATCCGGGCGAACAACGCCCCCTACGAGATCCCCACGGGGCGGACCTGGCTGGTCGAGTATGACCCGGCGCTGGACCCGGGCGGCCAGTACGCCGACCTCACCAACGGCGCGCCGCTGATGGCGCTGTACTGGAAGTGCGTGCACCTGGGGTGCCGCGTGCCGTGGTGCGAGACGTCGCAGTGGTTCGAGTGCCCGTGCCACGGCTCCCGCTACAACCGCTGGGGCGAGTGGCAGGGCGGTCCCGCGCCGCGCGGGCTCGACCGCTTCGGCCTGGAGGTCCGCAACGGCGTGGTGGTCGTGGACACCTCCACCGTGGTGACCGGGCCGCCGCGCACGGCCGCCGTGCTCCAGCAGCCCCCCGAGGGCCCCAGCTGCCTGTGAGCGGGCGGGGACCGAGGTGACGGCGACCACGGTCGCGGTCGCCCTGCTGGCGCTGGCCGCGACGGCCACGCTGGTCTTCCTGCTGCGCGGGGGGCGGCGCCCGAGCGCCGACGTGCCACCGGTCATGCGCCCGGCCTTCTCCGACGACCAGCTCGAGCGGCGCGTGCTGGAGCGCTACATGGCCTGGGGCCTGGTGCTGACGGGCTTCTTCGCCCTGTTCCTGCCCGGGTACTTCCTGCAGGAGTCCCTCCGGCTCAACGAGGAGACCGACGACTTCTTCGTGGAGTCGGTCGTGCGCGGCGAGCAGACCTTCACCGACTTCTGCGCCGAGTGCCACGGGGCCGACGGACAGGGTGGCGCGGCGCCGTCGCCCTACGGCAACGAGTCCTGGCCGGCGCCCGACCTGACCACCATCGCCGTGCGCTACGAGGACAACGAGAACATCCCCGACATCGAGGAGTTCGTCCGCACGACCATCGAGCAGGGCCGCCCGGGCACGCCGATGCCCACCTGGGGCGCGGCCTACGACGGGCCGCTGGACGACCAGCAGGTGACCGACCTGGTCAACTGGATCCTGGCCAACCAGGTGGCCGAGAAGGCCCGGCCCACCGCCGCCGCCGGGCAGTCCGGCGAGCAGCTGTTCATGGCCAACTGCGCCAAGTGCCACGGCGAGCGGCTGCAGGGCCGCGTGGGGCCGGCGCTGGACGACGAGTTCGAGCGACACAGCCGCAAGACGATCCTCGGGATCCTCCAGAACGGCATCCTCGTGCCGACGGGCACGCCGATGCCGCCGTGGCAGGCGGGCTACACCTACGAGGGCGCCCGCTACACCGACGGCGCGCTGCGGCGCATCATCGACTACATCGAGAGCCGGCAGAGCGGCGGCGGGACCGACGAGGTGGTCGCGGCGACGTGGCGGGACCGCTGATGCCGCCCGCCCTGGTCGACCTGCTGGTCCTGGCGGTGGAGGAGCACACGGGCTACGCCCCCGAGGACCCGCTCGCCAAGCTGGCCGTCCCCCTGGGGGTGGTCATCCTGTTCGGCAGCGTGTACCTGCTGCTGCGCGCCAATCTCGGGACCCGCCGGGGCTACCTGGTGCTGGGGACCTCGCTGTTCGGCTTCATGACGATCCTCAGCCTGTTCTGGGCGTTCGGCGGGCCCGGCACCCCCCCGGCCACCGGCCCCACGAGCCTGCCGGGGCAGCCGGCTGACGCCTACGTGCCGACCTGGTACCCCTTCGCGGGCGACAGTCTGCTGGCCAACGAGCCCGAGTACCAGTTCGTCAAGTCCTATCCGGAGGGCTTCAGGGAGGTCCCGCCCGAGCTGCCCAAGGCCGACGTGGAGACGGGCGTCACCACCATCCAGACCTTCTTCACCAGCGAGGACTTCGACGTCATGGCGTTCCCCGACACGTGGGCCGTCGACGAGCAGTCGATCCGCTACCGGATGGCCGAGACCGGCTACCCCGTCATCGGGGTGACCTTCCGCGAGACCGACGAGCAGCTCAACATCGTCCCGGGCGGCGAGGAGTTCACGGCCTTCGCCTACTTCGACGCCGGCAACCCGCCCTTCCCCAGTTTCGTGATCCTCGGCTTCGCTCTCGTGCTGTTCGTCGTGCACGCGCTGCTGCTCGACCGCGACGAGCAGCGGGAGCGGCGCCAGGCGGCCGAGGAGGCCGGCGAGACCGGGCGCCGGCCCGTCGGCGCCGCCCGCTGACCCCGTGAGCATCGTCGCCGTCGCCGCCGCCGCCCGGTCGACTGAAGATCTCCGGTGGGATATCGACGCCCGTGTTCAGTCGAAGGGGCACCGGGGCGCCCCGTGAGCGTCGGCGAGGTCATCGCGGACGCCAACCTGCTGGTCGCCACGGCCGTGGCGTTCGTCGCCGGCCTCGTGTCGTTCGCGTCGCCATGCGTGGTGCCGCTGGTGCCCGGCTACCTGTCGTTCATGACGGGGCTGTCGGGCTCGGAGTTGGCCCGCGCGGGCTCGAACCGGGCGCGCATCGCCGGCGGTGGTCTGCTGTTCACGCTGGGCTTCGCCGTCCCGTTCACGGTACTCGGGCTGACGGCGGGCGCGCTCAGCCGGGTGTTCAGTGCCCGGCCGGGCCAGATCGCCATGGGCGTGGTGGTGGCGCTGCTCGGGCTGGCCTACGCCGGAGTGCTGCCCGGGGCCGGCCGGGTGCGGGAGCGACGCGTGCGGGCCTCGGGCATCGACCGGGGCCTGATGGGGGCCATGCCGTTGGGCTTCGTCTTCGGCGTCGGCTGGGTGCCGTGCATCGGCCCGGCCCTGGCGGCGATCTTCGCGCTGGCCGCCGCCCAGAGCGCCGGCAGCGCGCTGCGCGGAGGCTTCCTGGCCTTCGTGTTCGCCCTGGGCCTCGGCCTGCCGTTCGTGCTCATGGGGCTGGCCTTCCACCAGGCGGGCGGCGCCCTGTCGTGGACGCGGCGCAACGCGCGCCGGCTGCAGCTGGCCGGCGGGTTGATGCTGTCCGCCGTGGGGGTCGCCATCGCCACGGGCGCCTGGGCCGAGCTCGTCGCCGAGCTGCAGCCGCTCGTCGGGCGCTTCACGCCGCCCCTGTGACCCGCGCTCCGCGCCCGAGGGGGGTTCCGCGCCGCGACCCTGCGGTGTTGACAACGCTGGGGGGCCGAATAGGTTCGCCGGCGGCGACCGGTGGCCGAGGGGGAGCGGATGTGGCGTGACGACGCCCGGGGCGGGGCGTGAACGTCACCGCCACGGGGCCGCGGGCCACGCGCCCGGCGCTGCCCGCGGCGATCACCGACGGGCGGCTCATCGCCGTCGCCCGGGGCCTGCCCGCCGACCGGCTCGAGGGCATCGCCGAGGCGCTGCGCGACGCGGGGGTGCGGGCGCTGGAGGTGACGCTGGACAGTCCGGGAGCCCTGGAGGCAGTGGAGGCGCTGGCGTCCCACTTCGACGTCCGGACCCTGGCGATCGGCGCCGGCACCGTCCGCTCGCGGGAGGCGGCGCAGGCGGCGATCGCCGCGGGCGCCGGCTACCTCGTCGCCCCCCACACCGACGAGGCGGTCGTGGCGTGGGCGGCCGGGCACGGCGTGCCGATGACGCCCGGGGCGACCACGCCCACCGAGGTGCTGCGCGGCTGGCAGGCCGGCGCCGCGGCGGTCAAGCTGTTCCCCGCCGGCCCCCTCGGGCCGTCCTATCTCAAGGCCGTCGCCGGGCCGCTGGGTGACGTGCCGTTGATCCCGACCGGCGGGGTGTCGGACGCCAACGCCGCCGACTTCCTGCGGGCGGGGGCGGTGGCCGTCGGCGTCGGGGGCAGCCTGCTGGG
>JALYGZ010000160.1 GCA_030776845.1 Actinomycetota bacterium | reverse complement strand
GCACGCGATGGCCGCCGCGCTCGACGACGCGCACCCGCGGGTCCTGGAGTCGAACGCGCGCGACCTGGAGGCGGCCCGGGCCCACGACCATCCGGCAGCGCTGCTGGACCGTCTCACGCTGGACAGCGCCCGGCTGGGGGCGGTCGCCGACGCGTTGCGGGCCCTGTCGGACCTGCCCGACCCCGTCGGCCGGGTGGTGCGTGGCTACACCCTGCCGAACGGCCTGCAGCTCCGCCAGGTGCGGGTCCCCCTGGGGGTCGTCGCCATGGTCTACGAGGGGCGGCCGAACGTCACCGTCGATGCGGCCGGGCTGGCGCTGAAGAGCGGCAACGCGTGCGTCCTGCGGGGCTCCTCGGCGGCGATCCACTCCAACACCGCGCTGGCGGACGTGCTGCGCGAGGGCCTGCGCTCCCGTGGCCTGCCGGCCGACGCGGTGTGCCTGATCCCCGACACGTCGCGCGCGTCGGTGAAGGAGCTGACCCGGGCGCGCGGCCTGGTCGACCTGCTGATCCCCCGGGGCGGGGCCGGCCTCATCCAGGCGGTGGTCGGCGACGCCCAGGTCCCCGTCATCGAGACGGGCGTGGGCAACTGCCACGTCTACGTCGACGCGGCCGCGGACCTGGACATGGCCGAGCGGATCACCCGCAACGCCAAGGCGCAGCGGCCCAGCGTGTGCAACGCCGCCGAGACGCTGCTGGTCCACGCCGACGTCGCCGACGTCTTCCTGCCGCGCATCGGCGAGGCCCTGCGCCAGGACGGCGTGACGCTGCGCGGCGACGAGCGGGCGCAGGCGCTGGCCGGCGCGGAGCCGGCCGGCGACGCCGACTGGGACACCGAGTACCTGGACCTGACACTGGCCGTCCGCGTCGTCGGCGGCCTGGACGAGGCGGTCGCGCACATCGCCCGGCACGGCACCCAACACACCGAGGCCATCGTCACCGACGACCGGGCCGCGGCCCGGGCCTTCGTTGCCGCCGTCGACGCCGCCGCCGTCATGGTCAACGCCTCGACCCGCTTCACCGACGGCGGCGAGTTCGGCTTCGGTGCCGAGATCGGCATCTCGACGCAGAAGCTGCACGCGCGCGGGCCGATGGGCCTGCCCGAGCTGACCACGACCAAGTACGTCGTGGAGGGCGACGGCCAGGTGCGCGAATGAGTGCGCGGATGAGGCCGGCTCGGTGACGCGGTGAGTGGAGACGGGCAGGGCGCGACACCCCGGCGCATCGGCATCATGGGCGGGTCTTTCGATCCCATCCACCTGGGCCACCTGGTCACCGCGGACCAGGCCCGCTACGACCTGGACCTCGACGAGGTCATCTTCGTCCCCGCGGGCCAGCCGTGGCAGAAGGAGCAGGAGACCTCGGCCGAGCACCGCTACGTCATGACCCTGCTGGCCACCGCGGCCAACCCCGCCTTCAGCGTCAGCCGGCTGGAGATCGACCGCCCGGGCCCGACCTACACCGTGGACACACTGCGGCAGTTGCGGACGGCGCTGCCCTCCGACCGGCTGTTCTTCATCACGGGCGCCGACGCCATCCTCACCATCCTCACCTGGCGCGACGCCGAGGAGTGCCTGCGCCTCGCCGACTTCGTGGCGGCCACCCGGCCCGGCGGGGATCTGGGCAAGCTGGAGGCGCAGGGCCTGCGCGACCGGGTCACGGTGCTCGACGTGCCGGCGCTGGCGATCTCGTCGACCGACATCCGCTGGCGCTTCGCCTCGCGGCGGTCGGTGCGCTACCTCATCCTCCAGGAGGTCGAGGAGTACGCGCGCAAGCACGGCCTGTACGGCACGCCCGGCCGGGGGCTGGCGGCTCCGACGCACCCCGCGCTGGGCGGGTGCGAGGCGGCCGGCGCCCCGGTACGATCAGCGGCGTCCGGACGCGCCGACGCGGGCGCCGGCTCGCCCGACAGCCGGGACGAGGAGCAGCCAACCTGAGCACCGTCGACACCTCCGGGTCCCGCAGCCTCGCGAGCGCCGCCGCGCGAGCCGCGGCGGACAAGAAGGCCAGCGACATCCTCGTGCTCGACCTCGGCGACCTGCTCGGCATCACCGACTTCTTCGTCCTCGCCTCGGCGGGCACCCAGCGCCAGCTGGGCACCGTCGCCGACGAGATCGTCGCCAGGCTCAAGACCCAGGGCCGCGTGCCCGAGCGCCGGGAGGGCGAGGCCCGGACCGGCTGGCTGCTGTTGGACTACGGCGAGATCGTGGTGCACGTCTTCATGTCGGAGCAGCGGGCGTTCTACAGCCTGGAGCGCCTGTGGGCGGACGCCCCGGCCGTGACGGTCGACGGCGCCGGCGAGCCGGTGGCGGTCGGCCAGCGCCGCTGACCCCCGGGGACGGCATGCGGGTGGTGCTGGTCCGCCACGCGGAGTCGCTGTGGAACGCCGCCGAACTGGTGCAGGGCCAGGGCGGGCCCGGGTTGACGACGCTGGGCGCCGCGCAGGCCCAGGCGACCGCCGAGATGCTGGCCGCGCGCTGTCCCCGGCCGGCGCTGGCCGTCCGCAGCGACCTGCCGCGCGTGGCCGAGACGGCCGCCCCGGCCGAGCGGCTCCTCGGCGTGCCCGTCACCGTCGACGCCCAGCTGCGCGAGATCGACGTCGGACGATGGAGCGGTCGAACCTGGGACGACATCGCCGTCGACGAGCCCGGAGCCGTCGCCGCGATCCGTCGCGGGGAGGATGTCGTGCGTGGTGGCAAGGAGAGCTGGGCGGACGTGCGGGCGCGGACGCGCGCCGCGCTGCGGCGGCTGCTGGACGAGGCGTCGGGGGGCGACGGGGAAGACGGCCTGCTCGTGTTCAGCCACGGTGGTCCCATCCGCATGGCCGTCGCCGACGTGCTGGGGCTGGCCCCCGGCGGGGAGGGCGTCCTGGAGGACGTCGGGAACTGCTCGCTCACGGAGCTGCGGGTGGGCGCCGACGGCTCCGGGCTGGTGGTCTACAACGAGACGGGACACCTGACCGATCTGGGCGTCGGAGGGACGGTCAGCGGGACAGATCGCGCGCCCGCCTGACGACCGCGTCGAGCATCCCGGCGGTCAGGCGTCCGGTGAACGTGTTCTGCTGGCTCACGTGGTAGCTGCCGAGCACCGTGAACTCCCCCACGCGCGCCTCGGTGCCGTGGGCGAAGCGGGGCCTGGGCCGTATCGGCCCCACCCGCGCGCCGAGCACCCGCAGGGCGGCGTCCCAGGCGAAGCCACCAAGCGCGAGCACGACCTGCACGGGCAGCAGCGAAAGCTCCGCGGCGAGATACGGCGCGCAGTTGTCGCGCTCGCCGGGGGTGGGACGGTTGCCGGGAGGCGCGCAGCGCACCGCCGCCGTGATCCAGCAGCCGGTCAGACGCAGGCCGTCGCCGCGGTGGGACGACACCGGCTGGCTGGCCAGGCCCGCGCGGTGCAGAGCGGCATAGAGGAAGTCGCCGGAACGGTCGCCGGTGAACATCCGACCGGTGCGGTTGGCGCCGTGGGCCGCCGGCGCCAGTCCGCACACCAGCAGGGTCGCCGCGGGGTCGCCGAAGCCGGGGACCGGGCGGCACCAGTACGACGAGCCGGCGTAGGCCGGGCGAGGCTCGTCGGCGACCCGCTCCCGCCACTGGACCAGCCGGGGACACCGCCGGCAGTCGGTGACCCGTCGTTGCAGGCTGTCCAGCTCATCGGTGGGCATCCGGGCAGTATCGCCGGATCCGGCGCCGGGGGGCGGGGTTGAGGCCCGGCGCGGCGGGCGGGTAGCGTGGCCGAAGCGTCGCGGGGGGTGGGGATGCTCGACGAGCTGCTCGAAGCCAACGAGAGGTTCGCCGACAGCTACGAGGGCGGCGAGCTGGAGATGGCCCCACAGCGTCGCCTGGCGGTGCTGACCTGCATGGACGCGCGTCTGGCCCCGGAGCGGTTCATGGACCTGGCACTGGGCGAGGCGCACGTGATCCGCAACGCCGGCGGGCGCGCGTCCGACGACGCGCTGCGCTCACTGGTCGTCTCCACCCGCCTGCTGCGCACCCGCGAGGTGGTCGTCATCCACCACACCGACTGCGGAATGATGTCCTTCGACAGCGAGGAGTTCCAGCAGGTGCTGCGGGAGGAGACGGGGGCCGACGCCGCCGGCATCGACTTCCTGGGCTTCGACGACCTGGAGGACAGCGTCCGCGAGGACGTCGAGCGCATCACCACCTGCACGTACATGGACGAGGGCATCTCGGTCTCCGGCCTGGTGTACGACGTCGCCACCGGGCGGTTGCGGCGGGTCGACGCGGGCTGAGCCGGCTGTGGTCGTCGTCTGCGGCGAGGCGCTGGTCGACCTGACGCCGGCGCGCTGCGGCCACGACGACGGCTTCGTCCCTCACCCGGGCGGCTCGCCGTATAACGTGGCCGTGGGCCTGGCCCGCCTGGGCGTGGACACGGCGTTCTTCGGGCGGCTGTCCCACGACCCGTTCGGCGAGCTGCTCCGGGGCCACCTGGAGGCTAACGGCGTGGATGCGACTCTGGTGCGCCGCGGCCCGCAGCCGACCGCCCTGGCCTTCGTGCACCTGTCCGACGGCGAGCCCCGGTACGCCTTCCACTTCGAGGGCACGGCGGACCGGTCCCTGCGCCCGGAGGACCTGCCGTCACTCGACCCGTCCGTGCGCGCCGTCCACTTCGGGTCGCTGTCGCTGGCGCTGGAGCCGGGAGCGTCGACCCTGGAGGCCATGATGCGCCGGCAGGCGGGGGCCGCCCGCCTGGTCTCGGTGGACCCCAACGTGCGCCCGGCGCTGGTCGGGGACCGCGACGACTACCTGCGTCGCCTCGACGGGTGGCTCGGCCTGGCCGACGTCGTCAAGGTCAGCGTCGAGGACCTGGCGTGGCTGCACCCCGACGAGGACCCCGTCGACGTAGGGCGACAGTGGCGCCGCCACGGTCCCGGCCTGGTGGTCATCACCCGGGGCGTCGACGGCGCTGTCGCGTGGTCGGAGCGCGCCAGGGCCGAGGTGGCGGCCCCGCCGGTCGACGTGGTGGACACGGTGGGGGCCGGTGACGCGTTCATGTCCGGCCTGCTGTGCTGGCTCGCCGAGCGGGGCCGCGTAGAGTCGGAAGGCCCCGGCGGGCTCGACGAGGCGGCGCTGGGCGACGCCCTGGCGTTCGCCGCGCGCGTGGCGGGGACGACCTGTGCCCGCG
>JALYGZ010000159.1 GCA_030776845.1 Actinomycetota bacterium | reverse complement strand
GGCGGCGACCGCGTGGACCCCCCGTCCATGGGCAGCGACCGCTATCCCGTCCTGGGTGACGCGCCGGGACAGTATGTGCGCGGGTAGGTCAACCGGCCAGGGGCATGTTTGGCATGTGCACCGACTGGTAAGTATACTTAGCAGCGTACGGGAGTCCCCACGCCCTACCAACGAGGAGAGCAGAACCCATGGCGAAGGACATCGACATCACCGAGACCCAGGAGGCCTTCCTGGGCTTCGTCCGCCAGAGCCAGGAGCAGACCGTCGCGGCCGTGCAGAACTGGGCCGAGGCCATGGCCCGGCTGACCCCGGAGACCGGGGCCGTGCAGACCGGTGACTGGTACGTCGACCCGGCCGAGGCCATCGACCGCAGCTTCGACTTCGTCGAGCAGGTCCTGGCATCGCAGCGCCGTTTCGCCCACGAGGTGCTCGGCGCCACCGAGCCGGTCGTCAAGGCCGCGGAGCGCAACGCGCCCACTAGCCGCTGACGGACGCCGCACTTGAGGGGAGGGGCCGTGGTCCCTCCCCTCAACCATGCCCGCCCGAGCGCGGGGATCGACTCGGCCCCGAGCCGGTAGGCTTGGCCCTCATGGAGACCCGAGACCCGTGGACGCTGCAGCGCGAGACGCTGGGGGCCTTCATCCGGACGCAGCGCAAGCTGGCCAACCTGTCGCTGCGGCAGATGGCCGAGATGACCAACGTGTCCAATCCCTACCTGAGCCAGATCGAGCGCGGCCTGCACGAGCCGTCCGTGCGCGTGCTGACCGCGATCGCCCGGGCGCTGAACCTGTCGGCGGAGACCCTCCTGGCCCAGGCCGGCCTGGTCGGCGACGCCGGCCACCGGCCACAGTCGGGCGTCACGGAGGCCGCCATCCGCGGGGACACCGCCCTGTCGGACGCCCAGAAGGAGGCGCTGATCAGCGTCTACCGCAGCTACGTGGCCCAGTCCGAGGGTGATCAGGCCGGTTGAGCCGCACCCGGCCGGCGCCGCGCCGCCAGGGTGCTTTGGATAGTTTGCGCACTCCCGATACCCTGCGGTCACCACCCATACCGACCCACCGGCGCTGCGCGCCCCGATCCGGGAGGCCCCATGTCCCAGGCCCTCGACGCCATCGTGGAGGCGGCCACCGCCGCGCAGCCCTCCCCCGACGAGGTCGCCGCCCTGCCGCTGCCCGAGACCATGCGGGCCGCCGTCGTGCGCAAGAGCGAGGTCGACATGTTCGACGGCATGGCGATCTCCGACAAGGACCCGCGCAAGTCCCTGCACGTCGACGAGGTCCCCATCCCCCCGCTGGGCGCCGGGGAGGTCCTCATCGCGCCCATGGCGTCGGCGCTGAACTTCAACACGGTGTGGACGTCGATTTTCGAGCCCCTGCCGACGTTCGCGTTCCTGGAGCGCTTCGGCCGCGAGTCTGACCTGGGGCGACGCCACGACCTGGACTACCACATCGTCGGCAGCGACGCGTCGGGGGTGGTCGTCCGCACCGGCCCGGGCGTGAGCCGCTGGAAGCCCGGCGACCGCGTCACCGTCCACTGCAACTACGTCGACCTGGAGGGCCATGAGGGCCACGACGACTCGATGATGGACGCCCGCCAGCGCATCTGGGGCTTCGAGTCCAACTTCGGTGGCATGGCCCAGCTCAGCCTCGTCAAAGCCAACCAGCTGATGCCCAAGCCCACCCACCTGACGTGGGAGGAGGCGGCGAGCCTGAGCCTGACGCTGGCCACCTCCTACCGCATGCTCGTCGGCCCCAACGGCGCCGGCATGAAGCAGGGCGACGTCGTGTTGATCTGGGGCGCGACGGGCGGCCTGGGCGGCTTCGCCGTGCAGCTCGTGCTCAACGGCGGGGGCATCCCCGTCTGCGTCGTGTCCAGCCCGGAGAAGACCGCCCTGCTGCGACACGTCGGCGCCGAGCTCGTCATCGACCGCCGGGCCGACGGCTACGAGTTCTGGCGCGACGGGCGCCAGCAGCCGAAGGAGTGGCGACGGTTCGGCACGCGCATCCGGGAGCTGACCGGGGGACAGGACCCCGACATCGTCTTCGAGCACCCGGGCCGCCAGACCATCGGCGCCAGCGTCTTCGTCGCGCGGCGCGGCGGAGTGATCGTGACGTGCGCCTCGACGTCGGGCTACCTGCACGAGTACGACAACCGCTACCTGTGGATGAGCCTGAAGCGGATCGTCGGCTCGCACTTCGCCAACTACCGGGAGGCCTGGGAGGCCAACCGGTTGGTCGACCGGGGGATGGTGCAGCCCATCCTGTCGCGCACCTACGCCCTGGACCGGGCCGCCGACGCGGCGTGGGCCATCCACACCAACGCCCACACCGGCAAGCTGGGCGTCCTCGTCAACGCCGCCGAGGAGGGCGACGGCGTGAGCGACGCGGCCAAGCGCGAGCGCTTCGCCGACCGCATCGCCGGCTACCGCCGGTTCAGCTGAGCCGGCGGCCATCCACGTCGGGTGCCCGACGACCCGACGGTGGCTGTACGTGTCGGCCAGCCGGATGAGAAGGGTCGTGGCCAGGCGCTGGTCGATGGGGCAGGATGCATCCCTGACGACCGACGATCCCAGCGAGGGCACCGCCATGGCGATCCCAAGCGCCTCCTACTCGATCACGATGCGCCTGCAGCTCGACGACGACCCTCGGGGCATCGGCCGGGTGACGACCGCGGTCGGCGACGCGGGCGCCGCCGTCACCGCCGTGGACATCGTCGAGTCCCGTGGCGCGTCGATGACCGTGGACCTGACGGCCAACACGGCCGACGGCGACCACGCCGAGAAGGTGGCGGCCGCCGTCGACGAAATCGAGGGCGTAGCGGTCCGCAAGAAGAGCGATCGCACCTTCCTGCTGCACATCGGCGGCAAGATCGCCGTCCGCCCCAAGGTGTCGGTGCGCAACCGCGACGACCTGTCCATGGCGTACACGCCGGGCGTGGCGCGCGTGTGCCAGGCCATCGCGGACAACCCCGAGGACGCCCGGCGGCTGACGATCAAGCGCAACACGGTCGCTGTCGTCACCGACGGCTCGGCCGTGCTGGGCCTGGGCAACATCGGCGCGGCCGCGGCCATGCCGGTCATGGAAGGCAAGGCGGTCCTGTTCAAGGAGTTCGCCGGGGTCGACGCCTGGCCGGTGTGCCTGGACACCCAGGAGACCGAGGAGATCATCCGCATCGTCGAGGCCATCGCCCCCGCCTACGGCGGCATCAACCTCGAGGACATCGCGGCGCCCCGCTGCTTCGAGATCGAGCGGCGGCTGGGCGAGGACCTGGACATCCCGGTCTTCCACGACGACCAGCACGGCACCGCCGTCGTCACGCTCGGGGCCCTGAGCAACGCGCTGCGGCTGACCGGCAAGCGCCTGGACGAGGCGCGCGTCGTCCTGACCGGCATCGGCGCCGCGGGCGTGGCCATCATCCGTATCCTGCACGCCCAGGGTGTGGGCGAGATCCTGGCCTGCGACCGCCAGGGGGTGCTCAACCGCCACCGCGAGGACCTCGACGACAGCAAGGGCTGGGTCGCCGAGCACACCAACCCCGACGACAGGCAGGGCACCGTGCAGGAGGCCCTGGACGGCGCCGACGTGTTCATCGGCGTGAGCGGCCCGAACGTCCTGGAGCCGTCGGACCTGAGCGTGATGGCCGACGACGGGATCGTGTTCGCGCTGGCCAATCCGGTCCCCGAGGTCGACCCCGCCGGCGCCCGGGACTACGCCGCGGTGGTGGCCACCGGTCGCAGCGACGAGCCGAACCAGATCAACAACGTGCTCGCCTTCCCGGGCATCTTCCGCGGCGTGCTCGACGCGGGCGCCCGCAACATCACCGACCGCATGAACGTCGCCGCCGCGATGGCCATCGCCGGCATCGTCAGTGAGGAGGAGCTCAGGCCCAACTACATCGTGCCCAGCGTGTTCAACACCCGGGTGGTGACGGCCGTCGCCGAGGCCATCGCCGAGGCCGCGCGCGAGGACCCGCCCGCCGAGGCCTCAGAGCCGGCCACCGAGGACGAGCCCGTGGGCGCCGCCTGAGCCGGGCACCGGGCAGCGAGGAGAAGACCCGCCGCATGGGGCTGCCGGCGAGCCGGCGCAGGAACGTGGTGTACGCCGGGGGGCGCCGGCGGCGGCTGCCCGACGTGCCGGGCGTCACCCACGAGCGGCGCTGGTGGGCCCAGGGGGCGGTGGTCGCCGGTGTCGACGAGGTGGGCTGTGGGGCGTGGGCCGGCCCGGTGACCTACGCGGCCGTCGTGCTGCCCAGCACCCGGCGGATGTACAAGCTGCGGGACTCGAAGGTGCTCGACGCCGCCCGGCGCGAGGAGCTGGCGGGCCGTCTGCGGCGCTTCGCGGTGGCCCTGGCGGTGGGCCACGCCAGCAACGACGAGATCGACGCGCACGGCCTGAGCGGGGCGCGGCGGCTGGCCGCGCGGCGCGCCGTCGAGGGGCTGGCGGTCCGCCCCGACGTGTGCCTGCTGGACGGCCGATGGGACTTTCTGTCGGACTACGGCACGACCAACGAGCGCATCGCCGGCGGCGACGCGCGGTCGGCGTCGGTGGCGGCGGCGTCCATCGTGGCCAAGGTCACCCGCGACCAGCTCATGCGGGCCGCCTGCCCGGCGCATCCCGGCTACGGCTTCTCGGACAACAAGGGCTACCCGTCCCCGCGGCACCGCCGGTGGCTGGCGGCCCACGGGCCCTGCCGCCTGCACCGGCACACGTGGGCCCCCATCCGGGCCCTGTCCCCGACGCGCCCGGCGCGGTAGCCGCGGCCCCGCGCCCGGCGGCGTCGTTAGGCTGGACGGCCATGAGGCTGTACGACACCGCAACCCGGCGCCTGGTCCCCTTCGTCGCCGGGCGCACCGTGCGGGTCTACGTCTGCGGCATCACCCCCTACGACGCCAGTCACCTGGGGCACGCGTTCACCTACAGCTGCTTCGACGCGCTCGTGCGCTACCTCGAGCACACCGGCCACCGCGTCAGGTACGCGCGCAACGTGACCGACGTCGACGACGACATCCTGCGCAAGGCCCGCGAGCTGGGGATGGACTACCTGGAGCTCGCCGGGCGCGAGACGGCCCGCTTCGACCGGGACCTGGCCGGGCTGGGGCTGCGGGCGCCGGACACGGCGCCGCGGGCCACCGCCGCGGTCCCCGCCATCGTCGCCGCCGTCGACGGGCTGGTGCGACGCGGCGCCGCCTATGCGCTCGACGACGGGCGCGTGTACTTCGACACGGGCTCGACTCCGGGATTCGGCGCGCTCAGCGGCCTGGATCGCCCGACCATGCTGCGCGAGTTCGGCGCCAAGGGCGGCGATCCGCAGGCCCGGGGCAAGTGCGACGCCCTGGACTTCCTGCTGTGGCAGCCGTCCGCCGACGACGAGCCGAACTGGCCGTCCCCGTGGGGCCCGGGCCGCCCGGGATGGCACATCGAGTGCTCGGTGATGGCCATGGAGGAGCTCGGCGGGGTCGTCGACATCCACGGCGGCGGCGTCGACCTGATCTTCCCCCACCACGAGGCCGAGCGCGTCCAGGCCGAGGAGCTCACCGGCCAGCGCCCCTTCGCGCGCCTGTGGCTGCACGCGGGCATGGTCGGTCTGGGCGAGGAGAAGATGGCCAAGTCGCGCGGGAACCTGGTGTTCATCACCGACTTGCTCGAGTGCTACGAGGGCGCCGCGGTGCGCCGCTACCTGCTGGAGCACCACTACCGCTCCACGTGGACCTACGCCGCCGCCGGGCTCGACGACGCCGCGGCGGCGTACAAGCGCTGGGTGGAGGCTGCCGGCAGCCCCGGGCGGCGCGACGACCTGCGGGGCGCCTTCCACTCGGCCATGGCCGACGACCTGGACACGCCGGGCGCGCTGGCCGTCCTCGACGAGGCCGCGCGGGACGGCGCCGGGGTGACGCTGCGTGAGCTGGGGGCCGTCCTCGGCTTCGACCTGCCCGGCGGCTGACCGTGTAGGCCGCCCCCGCGGGGGGAATCCCCCCACTACGACGACGCGCCAGGCGAACCCGCCCGCAACCGTCGACGGCGCGCCCGAGGCCCCCGCCCGATCACGGGGGCCTCGGCTTGTGGTCAGGACAGCGGCGCGTGCATGCCGCACTCGGTCTTGTGGCCGTCCGGCCAGCGCCCGGCCCGGGGGTCGGCCCCCTCGTCCACGGCCCGGGTGCACGGCCAGCAGCCGATCGACGGGTAGCCGCGCGCGCCCAGCGGGTGCACCGGCAAGCGGTGGCGCCGCACGTAGC
>JALYGZ010000158.1 GCA_030776845.1 Actinomycetota bacterium | reverse complement strand
ATCCCCCCCGACGAGCCGCACCCCCCAGCGCCGGCAGGCGGCGTGCATGCCGGCGTACAGCTCCTCCACCCGGGACTCGGGCAGGCTCCCCGGCCGTGCCAGGCCCACGACGGCGGCGGTGGTCCGGGCCCCCATCGCGGCGATGTCGCTCACTCCCACGGCGACGGACTTCCAGCCCACGTCGGCCATGGACGACACGTCGGGGCGGAAGTGCACGCCGTCGACGAGGACGTCGACGGTCACGCACACCCACCGCCCGTCCACCTCGATGACGGCGGCGTCGTCGCCGTGGCCCACCGGGACGTCGTCGCCCGCCCCGGCCAGGAACGGGGCGAGCCGCTCGATGAGCTGAAACTCACCCACGGCGGCGGTCCCGCCCGTGCACCGCCGGCGCGGCCGTAGGATGCCCGCGACACGGGATCGGACGCGTTCGGAAGGAGACGGCTGTGCCGGTGCTCAACACCATCGAGCTCGAGGGCGTCTCGGCCGTCAGCTGGAAGGACGCGGCGCAGGAGGCGCTTCGTGAGGCCGCCAAGACCCTGCGCGGCATCCGGCGGTTGGACATCCTCAGCACCAGCGCCTCGATCCTCGACGGCGGGAAGATCGAGTACCGCACCCAGGTGCGGCTGACGTTCGTTCAGTCCGCACGCTGACGCGCCCCGGTCTCGAGCGTCGCCAGGACCGCATCGTCGTCCAGCTGTGCGAAGTCCTGGTACACCTGCCCGACGGCGAGGAACTCGGCTGGCTTGCTGAGGACGACCACCGTGTCGGCGGCGTCGCCGAGCTCCTGCACCACCCGCTCCGGGGCCACCGGCGCCGCGAGGACCACCCTGGCCGCGCCGGCCCGGCGGGCGTAGGCGCACGCCTGACGGGCGGTCCCGCCGGTGGCGATGCCGTCGTCGACGATGACCACCACGGCACCCCGCAGATCCACGGGGGCCGCCAGGGAGCGGAACAGCTCCAGCCGCTCCTCGACGGCCCGGGTCCGGTCCTCGATCTCGGCCTCGACCTCCTCGCGGCCAAGGCCGATGCGCCGCACGAGGCCCTCGTCGATGTCGGCGTGGCCGTCGGGGCCGACCGCTCCGAACCCGAGCTCGGGGTTGTGCGGCGTCCGCAGCTTGCGGACCACGACCACGTCGAGGGCCGCGTCGAGCACCCGGGCCACTTCCACGCCGACCGGCAGGCCGCCCCGGGGGATCGCCAGCACGACGACGCGGCCGCCGTCGCGCAGCTCCGGTCGCCCCGACAGTTCGGCCGCCAGCCGACGGCCCGCGTCGGCTCTGTCCCGGAACACCTGCATGTGATCCTCCGGCGTGGCGTGTGCGCTGCCCTGGCCGCGCGTCCACCCCCTAGGATGCCCGTCGGACGGGGTGCGCGCGGGAGGAGAGCGGCGTCATGGTGTCGGCCTACATCCTGATCCTGACCGAGGTCGGCAAGGCGGCACAAGTCGCCGCCAGAGTCGCCGAGCTCGACGGCGTCGAGGCGGCCGAGGACGTCACCGGGCCATATGATGTCATCGTGCGGGCCCGGGCGAGGGACATGAACGAGCTCGGCCGCATGGTCGTGGCCAGGATCCAGGCGGTCGACGGCATCGACCGCACGCTGACCTGCCCCGTCGTGCACCTGTAGCCGTCACGGGGGGTAGCGCTCCCCCGCCCCCGCGGCCTCGAGCGCCAGCTCCAGCAGCCGGTCGACCAGGCGCGGGTACGCCAGCCCCTCGGCGGCCCACACCGGTGGGAACATCGACTGCGGCGTCAGCCCCGGGATGGTGTTGATCTCGTTGACGTACACCGCGCCGCTGTCCTCGACGTAGAAGAAGTCGACACGCGCCATCCCGCGGGCGCCGACGGCCAGGTAGGCCTCGCGCGCGTGCTGCATGCAGGTGCCCGCGACGTGCCGGGGGACGTCGGCGGGACACTGCAGGCGCACCGGCGACAGGTACTTCGCGTCGAAGTCGTAGAAGCGCCCGGTGTGGACGGTCTCGCCGGGACGGGTGACCTGCACCGTCGCGTTGCCCAGCACGCCGCACTCCAGCTCCCGGACGCCGTCCAGCGCCTGCTCGACGACGGCGACCCGGTCGTAGTCAAACGCCTCCTCCAGGCCTCCGCGCAGCTCGTCGGCGCCCTCGCATCGACGGATGCCGATCGAGGACCCCTGGCGGGCCGGCTTGGTGAACACCGGCGGTGGCAGCTGCGCCAGCAGCTCGTCCACGGTCGTCGACGGATCCTGCTCCCAGGCGTGGCGGTGCACCGTCAGATGGCGGACCTGCGGCAGGCCGCGGGCGGCGAACACATGCTTCATCTGACGCTTGTCGATGCCGATCGCGCTGGACGCGACGTCCGCGCCGACGTAGGGCACCCCGAAGCTGGCCAGCAGGCCCTGCACGGTGCCGTCCTCGCCGTAGGGACCGTGCAGCGCCGGGAAGCACACGTCGACCGGCCCGACCGGCCGCCCCTCGAACCTGTCACCGAAGCGCACCAGCACCGGACCGGTGCACGTGCGCACCAGCCCAACGGTGTCGCCACGCTCGCCGACACCGGGCAGCGCCCCGTCGGGCGCCTCCGGGACGCCGTCGAGCATGGTCCAGCGTCCCTCACGAGTGATGCCGACGGTCATGACCGTGTAGCGGTCCGCATCCAGCGCCCCGTGCACCGACCGCGCCGACAGGCAGGACACGCCATGCTCGGGCGAGCGTCCGCCGAACAGCAACAGCACGTGGAGGCGGTCGCCGGTGGGCGGGCCGGTCATGTCGGCACTCCCTCCAGTCCGTGGAACTCCGGCTTGGGCTCACGCCCCATCAGCGCGCGCACCACCTGCAGCGGCTCCGCGCCCTGGTGCACGATCTTCACGACGTGCTCGACGATGGGCATCTCGACCCCGTGGGAGGCGGCCAGCTCGGCGATGGCCTGGGAGGACTTGACGCCCTCGGCGACCATGCGTGTCCCCGCCACCACCTCATCCAGGGTGCGGCCGCGGCCCAGCTGCTCGCCCACGTCACGGTTGCGGGACTGCCGGCTGATGCAGGTGGCCACGAGGTCGCCCATGCCCGCCAGACCGGAGCACGTGAGCGGGTTGCCGCCCAGTGCCACGGCCAGGCGCGTCATCTCGGCCAGCCCGCGGGTCACCAGCATCGCCTTCGTGTTGTCCCCGTAGCCCAGCCCGTCGGCCATCCCGGCGGCCAGGGCCACGGCGTTCTTGACGGCGCCGCCGAGCTCCACGCCGACGACGTCGGGGTTGGTGTAGACCCGGAAGTGGGAGGTGTGGCTCATCGCCTGCACCCGGCGGACGACGGCGGGCTCGGGCCCGGCGGCGACCGTGGCCCCCGGCAGCCGGCGCGCGCACTCCCTCGCCAGGTTCGGGCCGCTCACCACGACGACCTGCGATGACGGCACGTCCAGCACGGATCGGATGACCTCACTCGCCCGCCTGCACGTCCGCGGCTCGATGCCCTTGATGAGGCTGGCGTAGGCGGCCCCGCGGGGCGCCAGGTCGGTCCAGCGCTCCAGGTTCGCCCGCAGCGCGTGGCTGGGGATCGCCAGGACCACGACCTCCGCTCCGGCGAGCGCCTCCTGGGGGTCGGCCGTGGCCCGCACCCGGTGGGGGACGACGACGTCGCCCAGGTACTCGGGGTTGCGGTGCTCACGGTTGATCCGCTCGGCGACCTCCCCGCGGCGCGCCCACACGACGACGTCCTCCCCGGCGTCGGCGCACAGCATCGCGAACGCCGTGCCCCACGAGCCCGCTCCCATGACGGTCACCGTGCCCATTGCGCCTCCTGTCGACCGCCCAGCACGGGGCGGGCACCGGTGCCGCGAGTCTAGGCACGTCCCTAGACTCCGGCGGCATGGGCGTCGTCGCAATCGTGCCACTCAAAGCGCTGTCGGACGCCAAACGCCGGCTGGCCCCGGAACTGGACGCCCGCCACCGCCGAAAGCTGGTGGCCACGCTGTTCGAGACCGTCGTGCGGGCGTGCCTGGCCAGTGCGGCGGTGGACCGCGTGCTGGTCGTCGCGGGCGACACGGCCGCCGTGGCGCTGGCCCGCCCCCTGGGCGTGGAGGTCGTCCTCGAGCGGCGCCGGGGGCTGCCGGCGGCGATGGCCGCCGCCGAGGCCGCGACGCGCGACGCCGCCGCGACGGTCGTCGTGATGGCCGACCTG
>JALYGZ010000157.1 GCA_030776845.1 Actinomycetota bacterium | reverse complement strand
CGGGACGGCGCCGGCCTCGGCCAGCTCGCGGGCGCCGGGCAGCACCGGCAGCGAGCCCACGTCCACGGTGACGTCCACCCCGGAGGCGTCGGCCATCTTGCGCAGATGGCCCAGGAGCCCGAAGCCGGTGACGTCGGTGGCCCCCGCCGCGTCCGCCTCGGCCGCGGCCCGGGCCGCCTCGGCGTTGGTGCGCAGCATCGACGCCACCGCCTCCTCGAGCACCTGCCCGGCTACGCCTCCGGCCTTCAGCGCGGTCGCCACGACGCCGACGCCGACCGGCTTGGTCAACACGAGCGCGTCGCCGTCGCGCAGCCCCGCGTTGGTCAGCAGCCGGTCGGGGTGGGCCTCGCCGACGACGGCCAGCCCGAACTTCGGCTCGGGATCGTCGACGGTGTGGCCGCCCACCGTCACCCACCCCCCCTGGGCGCCGGCCGCCGCCGCGCCCTCCAGGACCTCGACGAGCACGTCGACGCCCAGCTCGCCGTTCCAGCCGACCAGGTTCAGCCCGAACAGGGGCCGCCCACCCATGGCGTAGACGTCGCTGACGGCGTTGACGGCGGCGATCCGCCCCCAGGTGCGGGCGTCGTCCACGATCGGCGTGATGAAGTCGGCCGTCGCCAGGAGCGCGCGGTCGGCGTCCAGCCGCCACACGCCGGCGTCGTCGCCGGTCTCCGTGCCGACCAGCAGGTCGGGGTGGCCGGGGAGCGTCAGGCGGCGCAGGACCTGCGCCAGCTCGCCAGGGGCGAGCTTGCACGCTCACCCGGCGCCGTGGCTGTACTCCGTGAGCCGCCGGGTCCGAGGGTTCATGGCGGCGACTCTAGCGTGGGGGCGCCCCGGGCCCGTCGTTGACAGCCGTCGCGACGGTGGCCAGGATCGCGGCGTCGGCCCTGGGTGCGGTGGGAGGCGTGAGGTCAGGCGTGTCGTCGGCGGAGGACGGCGGGCGCAGCGCGACCCCGAGCCTGCGCGAGCTGCTGGCGGACCACGACCTGTTCCTGGTCGGGCTCGAGGCACCGGGGCGCGAGGCGGTCCTGCGGACACTGGCCGGCGCGCTCGAGGCGAAGGGCTACGTGTACGACACCTATCCCGACGCGGTGGTGGCCCGGGAGACTGAGTACCCCACCGGCCTGCAGACGAGCGTCGGCACGGCCATCCCCCACGCCGACGTGGAGCACGCGCGCGAGCCCGGCATCGCCGTGGCGACGCTGGCCTCGCCGGTCGGGTTCACCGCCATGGGCACCGACGACGAGCGGGTCGACGTCCGGGCCGTGTTCATGATGGCGATCACCGACGCGGACGCCCAGGTCACCGTGCTCGGCCAGCTCGTCGAGGCCCTGCAGGACGACGAGCTGCTGCGCCGGCTGGTCGAGGTGGACGAGCCCGGGCAGGCCCGGGACCTGTTCGCCGCGTGGACCGCGGATGGGCCGGTCAGCGGATAGCCCGGATGCGGCACGCGCGCAGCGCCCGAGGTTGAACGCTTCGCGACACATCCGTCGCCCGGGGTTCGACTCGCGGCGACGGTCGGAGGTCAGGCCGCCTCGCCGGCGAGCTGGTCGACGAAGGCCCGCAGTCGCTCGAGCCGGTGCTCGTCGGGGCCGGGGGCCAGCCCGGCGAGGTGGGCCTTGAGCCACCGGTAGCTGCCCGCCTCCAGGCCGCAGCGCAGGCAGGCGTCGAGGTGGTCGGCGACCAGCACGGTCCGCGCATCCGGCAGCTCCCCGTCGAGGTAGGCCTGCAGCAGCCGGCCGACCTGCCGGCACGTCAGTATTCCCTGTCGCGGGCCCCTGGTGAGCCTCATTTGCGCACCGCCAGCCGGTGCCCGCGTCGCTCGAGTCGCGTGCGCAGGCGCTTGCGGGCACGGTGCAGGCGGCTCATGACCGTGCCGGTCGGGATCCCCAGCAGGTCGGCGGCCTCCTGGTAGGTCAGGCCGTCGATGTCGACGAGGGTCACCACCGCGCGGTGCTTCTCCGGCAGGTCGCGAAGGCCGGTCGCCAGCTCGGCGTCGAGCATGCTGTCGAGCACGTGCTCCTCGGCGCCTCGACGACCGTCCGGCCCGGCCGCGGGGACCGCCAGCATCTTGTCCCCGGTGTCCAGCAGCAGGGGTCGGGTCCGCCGGTTCATGTTGCGCCAGGTGTTGCGCAGGATGGTCAGCAGCCATGCGCGCGGATGGCGGCCGTCGAACCGGTCGACGGCGCGGTACGCGCGGATGAGGGTTTCCTGGACGAGGTCCTCGGCATCGGTCGGGTCACCGGTGATGCGCCGCGCCACCCGCAGCAGTACCGGCAGCTCGGGCACGACATGACGTCGGAAGGCGTCGCTGCCTACGCTGGGCGCGGTCTCCGGATCTGGCTCCACACCGGTGGAACCCCACCGGCGGTTGCTCACATTCCCTCCGCAGCGTCGTGTCGGCCCGGTGACCTCCCCGCGCGGAGGGCCCGGGAATGCGGCCGGCCCCCGGCGTGTTTCCGCATCCGGAGCCAGCGGGAGGGCAACGAGGCAGAGGAGCGATGACCAGGGACGTCCTTCACCGGATGAGGGACCGCATCGAGTGCATGCGCGTGCGCCCCCTGCTGCAGTCCTTCCTGGACGGCGAGCTCGACGACGCGCAACGGCGACGGATCGCCTCGCACCTGGAGGCGTGCCGACGCTGCGGACTGGCCGCGGCGACCTACGAGTCATTGACGCGCCGGCTCCGGGGACTGGGGGACCCGGTTGACCCCGACGCGGTCGGCCGGCTCGAGCGCTTCGTCGGCGAGCTCGCCGGTGAGCCCGGCGGCGACGGGCCCCCCGAGGTCGACTGAGCCGCTGCCACCGCTGACACGAGGACCACCGCGGCGAACGCTCCGCCCCACAGAACGGGACGGTCACCGATCAGGCTCGTCAGGGCCCCGGAGGCGCGCTCGACGAGCAGGACCGCTGCTGGGACGGGTCCCCCGGTGATGCCCGCGAGCTCGATGACCCAGAAGGCGACGATGTAGGCCCCGGCCACCGCGAGCAGGCCGCCGGCGATGCGGTTCGTGTGGCGGCCGGCGGCCCGGGCCCGGCGGACCAGCGCGTCACGTCCGAGGGCCAGGCCGACCGTGAGCGTGAGCAACGGCAGGGCCATGCCGACGGCGTAGACCCCGAACACGGCCAGGGTGGGCGTGACGCCGCGGCTGCTGACGGTGCCGGCCACCACGGCGAGGAACACGGGCAGCGTGCACGACAGCGAGGCGACCGCATAGGCCAGGCCGAACACGAACACCGCGCCGCCCGACCGTCCCTGACCGGCCCGCGCCGGCGAGGGCAGGGCCACGCGCAGGGTCCTGCCGGTCAGCAGCCACACGCCGAGTGCGGCCACCGCGGCGCCGACCACGAGCGCCGCCCACGGGATCACCGTGGTCAGTGCCCGCGCGCCGGCCGACAGCAGCAGTCCGGCGGCACCGAAGACCACGGCGAACCCGGCCGACACGATGACCCGACCCGCAGCGCCCGCGCGACCGCGGTGGCCCGGCCGGCCGGCGCCATGGCGTTATCCAGGCCCAGGAAGAACGACAGATAGGCGGGCAGCATCGCAAAGCCGCACGGGTTGACGCTGGCGACGAGCCCACCGGTGAAGGCGAGCAGCAGGGGCACGTCGTCGAACACGCTCAGGCTCCGGGGAAGTGGTCCGCGAGGAGCACCTCGAGCTCGGTCTCCGTCAGCGCGCCGGCATGCTGCGCGACCACCCAGCCCTCGGCGTCCATCAACACGGTCGTGGGCATGCCGAACCCACCGAACGCCGTGAACAGCGCCCCATCCGGGTCCCTGGCCAGCTCGTAGCTGACCCCGGTTCGGTCCACGACCTCCCGCGCCGCGGCCGGCGTGTCCTGCAGGTTGACGCCGAGGAACGCGACCCGGTCACCCAGCTTGTCGTGCAGTGGCTCGAACGCGTCGCGCATCTCGGCCACGCAGGGAGGACACCACGAGGCCCAGAAGTTCACGACCAGGGGTTGACCTCGCCAGTCGCGCAGGCGCGCCGGCCGGCCGTCGAAGCGCTCGAAGCCGATGTCCGGCGCCCGGCCCCGACCGGTCGCCGCGTCGCCGCCGGCGG
>JALYGZ010000156.1 GCA_030776845.1 Actinomycetota bacterium | reverse complement strand
GTGTAGCCGGTCACGGCGCCGGCCTCGGGCACCAGCTCCCGGCCGGGCGCGTTGCCGGCGCGGGTAATCCGGATGGGTCGGGTGTGCGGCCTCGCGGCCGGGTAGGCGCCCAGGGCGACGACGTGCTCGACGTCCAGGCGCCGGCAGATGTCGGCGACGCCGTCGAAGAAGGCCTCCCAGCGCATGTCCGGCTCCGGGCCGACCAGCAGCAGCGCGTCCTGGTGCTCGCCGACCCGGGCCCGGAACAGCTCGAGGTCGGGCCACTCCACGCGGCGCAGCTCCCCGCTGTCGACCAGGGCCGTGGGCCGGCGGGCCCGGTAGTCCAACAGCGCGTCGCGGTCGAAGGTGGCCAGCAGCTCTGAGCGCCAGCGGTGGCGTAGGAACATCGCCGCGGTGGCGCCGGCCCCGCCGGCGTCGACGAACCCGTCGAGGGCGACGAGCAGCACCGGCCGGTGCAGCGCCGGGGGCTCGCCCGTCCACTTGATCAACTCCGACATGAGCCCAGGCTACGGGAAGCCGCGGGCGGCAGGCCGCCGGACGCCGCCTACAGGCCGCGGGTTGTGTCGGGGTCCTCCTGGGGGGCGGGGGACGGACGGGAGCGCGCGATGCGCCGCTCCGCGCGCGTCGTATGGACGCTGCGCAGGATCGCCAGGACGATGCCGGCCAGAAGGCAGTAACCGAGGATCGCGATGACCGCGGTCAACAGGAAGTGCTGGCGGGCGAACATGCCGTCGAACGGCGAGAGGAACAGCTTCGACACGGTCCGCACGAAGCCGACGATCGCGTTGTTGCGGTTGGCGCCCAGCACGCGGAACAGCGTGTCGAAGCCGATGAAGCCGACGACGACGAGCAGGGCGGTGTTGATCCAGCGGGAGGGGCCCTCCCAGTAGTCCATCTCGTCGCCGCTGCTCATCGAGCCCCTCCGGGGGCGGGTGGGAAGGACCGTACGCTAGCATCGCCGCCTGGAGGTGTCTGGGTTCCTGGTGGGCCCCCCGGTCTTCAAAACCGGAGGGGGGCCGAACGGCTCCCGGCGGGTTCGATTCCCGTCCGCCTCCGCTCAGGGGCACAGCGACGGGCTTCGTCGCGTCGAGGGGATCGGCACATGGCAGTGGCGCGGCCGGCGCCGCGTGGCCCGGCCTGGCTCGGCATCGGCGCGCAGCGCGCCGGCACGACCTGGTTCACCAACCTGCTCGTCCAGCACCCCGAGGTGAGCCTGTCGGCCGGGGGCCGCAAGGAGCTGCACTACCTGACGATGCCGCTGGCGCACGGCTGGAGCGCCGAGTACGACGAGGGCTACCGCGCCCTGTTCGACGACGCGGAGGCGCGCCTGCCGGGGGAGTTCACCCCCGTGTACCTGCGGGCCCTGTGGGCCGCGCCGCTGGCGCTGCGGGTGTGCCGCCCAGACGCGCCGGTCATCGTCCTGCTGCGCGACCCCATCGACCGCTTCGAGTCGGCGATGCGCCTGGCCTCGACCCACTTCCAGTTCCCCGGCCCCGAGCCCAGCCAGGCCCTGCGAGTATGGACCCGCACCCGCGGCGTCGCGGCCCAGTGGACGGGAATGTACGCCGTGCAGCTGGAGGCCTGGGAGCGCGTCCTGGGCCGCCGGCGCCTGATCGTGCTGCAGTACGAGCGGCTGCGCGACGACCCGCAGCCGGCGGTGGGGCGCGTGTGGGGCGCGCTGGGGCTCGGTGCCGTTGCCCTGCGTGACGTGCGCCGCCCCAGCAGGACCGCTCGCAGCCCCGAGCGGCCGTGGACCCTGGACCTGGTGCCCGGGTTCCGCGACGAGCTGTGGCACCTGTACCGGCCCGAGGTGGAGCGGCTGCGCCTGCGGTGGGGAATCGACGTCGGCCGGTGGCCCAACTTCGCCTGACGCCCCCGGACCCTCGACGCGCCACCGGCACGTAACCTGGCAGCCCGAGCCCCATCGCCCCGGACCGACGGGACTGCCCTTGATCACCGTGCAGACGACGCTGTCGGAGCGCTACCGGCTGACGGCGCTGCTGGGCAGGGGCGGCATGGCCGATGTCTACCGGGCCGACGACCTGTCCCTGGAGCGGCCCGTGGCCGTCAAGCTGCTGCGCACGGCGGCCCCCGACGACGCGCGGCGCTTCACGGCGGAGGCGCGGGTGCTGTCCCGGCTCAACCACGAGCACGTCGTGCGGCTGTTCGACGCCGGCGTGCACGAGGGCGTCCCGTACTTCGTCATGCAGCTCGTGGAGGGCCGGTCCCTGCGCGGGCTGCTGGCCGAGGGCCCCCTCGGCGCGGAGGAGGTCCGGCGCATCGGCGTGGGCCTTGCCGACGCCCTGGCGCACGCCCATGCGTTCGGCATCGTCCACCGGGACGTGAAGCCGGGCAACGTCCTGGTCGACGCCGAGGGCAACGTCCGCCTCGCCGACTTCGGCATCGCCCGGCTGGCCGACGCCACCCGGCTGACGGCGACCGGCTCGGTGCTGGGCACCGCCGCCTACGCGGCCCCCGAGCAGCTGCGCGGCGACCGTCTGGGTCCGGCGACCGACGTCTACTCCATGGGCCTGGTCCTGCTGGAGGCGCTCGCCGGCCGACGCGACTCGGCGCCCACCGCGGTCGAGACCGCGCTCTCGCGCCTCACCCGCGACCCGGACATCCCCGAGGACGTGCCCGCGGAGTGGACGAGCCTGCTGCGTGCGCTGACCGCCCGCGCGCCGGCGGACCGTCCCGACG
>JALYGZ010000155.1 GCA_030776845.1 Actinomycetota bacterium | reverse complement strand
CGCATACACCGTCGAGCGCGCCATCCCCAGGCGGTAGGCCAGCTGGTGGGGTCCCAGCTTGGTCCGCGCGCGCTCGCCCGGCGCCTCGAACAGGTCCGCCGTACCCACGATCCTTAGGCGGCCGTCGCAGACCTACGGCATGCGTCCCGCCGCGTGTCCGAGGCGTCGGGCGAGTAGTAAGCCGGCGAGGACGAGCACTGCGGCCCCGGCCGCGGCGCGCAGCTGCAGCTGCGTCCACAGGGCCATGACTCCGGTGCCCTCGTCCGTCCCCAGCGGGTTCACGAGCAGGCTCTGGCAGCTATAGACGTTGGGACCGGCGCCGGGCTGAGAGCCGATGGTCGCGCCCCCGGAGCCGACAGGCGAAAGGCCGACGAGTACGGCGATCGCCAGGATCAGCGCTGCAATGACAATCGCGTGGAGGATCACGGGCCCACGTCCCTACTGGTAGGCGGGTTCAGGCAGCCCTCCTTCGTTGCTCTCCACAAGGCCCGTCCGAGGGCCATGGTGACGCCCTGGGGATTCTCGGGGCCGTCGCGATCTGGCACGTGGATGGCACGAGCGCACGGGAGTGGTGGTGCACGCCGGGTCGCTAAGACGGTGACCAGCGCGTTTGTGCGTGCCCCCGGCAGGAATCGAACCTGCGACACACGGTTTAGGAAACCGTTGCTCTATCCACTGAGCTACGGGGGCTGACCTTCGGGAGTTGTACCCGCTGACGGCAACTGATCCCCTCTCTGACCGCCAATCAGACTGCCAAACAGGTGCCGAGCGGCCCGCCGGATACGAAGCCCGCTAATCCGAGCCTCCCACTAATTCGAGCACGAGGCCGTAGTCGCAGGCCTGTGCGGCCGTGAGGATCCGGCCCGTCCTCATGTCGTCGACGACCTTGTCCAGGGACTGGCCTGTCGCCTCGGCCAGGCGGGCGTGCAGGTGGCCAAGCTGCTGGTGGATGGCCTCGGCGCCGGCGGCGATCTCCTCGGAGCGCCCGTCGAGGGTGGCACGTGGTTCGCTCAGCCGGAACACGGCGTGGGGATACGCCCGGCGGCGCCCGGCGGCGAGGAACGGCGCCAGCGCCGGCCCACCCAGCGTGCCCCGGCCCACCGCGTCGACGGGCACGGTGGCCAGATCGACCGTGTCCGCCAGCGCCAGCGCGGCATCCAGGTCGCCGTCCGGGCAGGACAGGTGCAGATGGACGGCGTCGTCGCCCTCGGCGTTGAGCATCATGATCTGCGCGGCCGCGTGGGCCGCGGCCTCCGGAGTCAGGACCCCGTTGAGGAAGACGATGCGTTGTTGCAACAGCGCCGCGAACACGTCGCGTTCCGGGGGAGGGTCCTCGGGCACCGGGACGAGCGGCATCGGCGGTGCGTGGGGGGTCGGCGGCTCCGGCGGTGGCGGCTCCGGTCTCCACGGCGGCGGAATTTCCGGGGGACCGGGCCAGCCCGCCTGGCTCGCGGTCACGTCGATGCCTGCTCGTCGGTGTCCAGTCGCCACTCGAGGCGCCGGCGGACCGCGCTTGCGTACCGTTCCAGCGTCGACAGCCGCACGTCGTTGCCGGCCGACTCGATCCGCGCCACCACCGACTGCGAGGTGCCCATCCTCGCCGCCACGGCGGTCTGCGACAGGCCCTCCTGCCGGCGCGCCGAGACCAGCTCGGCGACCATCCGTCGCCGGCGCTCGGCCATCTCCCGGAACCCCGGAAAGGGCGGAGGCTGCGCAGGGCCGCCGTTCATCGCACCGATGCTATCTCTTAGGAGTACTAGGTCAAGGACACCCTCGGCCGCGTCAGGCGGCCCGCGCGCCCAGGCGCCGGTCGCGCGCCAGCAGAGCCCCGGCGGCCAGCGCGAGGACGACGGTGAAGACGGCGAACGGCCGCGTGTCGGCCTGAGGCGCCAACAGCCAGGGGAACAGCACGGCGGCGGTGAAGTTGACCGCCGCGTGCCCCAGCACGGCGACGAGCACCCGGCCGCCGCTGGCGTTGTACGCCCAGGCGAACAGCACCGACAGGGTCAGGATCCACAGCGCGAACCAGCCCAGCGGCAGCCGTGACTGCCACGAGGGGCCGATGAGCAACAGCGGCACGTGCCACAGCGCCCAGATCACGCCGAGCACGACGCCGGCCCAGGCCGGGGAGACCAGGGTCTGCAGGCGCGGCAGCGCGAAGCCGCGCCAGCCGGGCTCCTGACCGAGCGGTGCGCCGAGCACGAAGGCCGGGACCAGGCCGGGCCAGGGAAAGACCGGCCCCGTCACGCTCGAGGTGTCCATGGCGATCACCACGGGCAGGACGACCAGCCCGGCCGCCACGGGCCCGAGCAGCACCGTCGCGTACACCCTCACGGGAATCGGGCCCCGAGGGCGGCTGCGCCAGGCCCGGCGCACGCTCAAGGGGCGCCCGGCGCGCCGGGTGACGGCCAGGGCGGCCACGGAAGGGCCGAAGGCGCCCACCAGCGCGAGCGCCACGACCGGGCCGTCCGGCACGAGCACCTGCAGGGCGATGGCCACGAGCCACACGCTCCACGACAGGGCGTAGGCCAGCAGGAAGAACGCGGTGAGCTCCTCGCGCCCGCCCAGCGGCGGCTCCCGCATCCCCATGTGCCGTCTCCGTTGGTGCCGTCGCGTCCGGGTCCCGTCCGTGAACCTATCCGGGCTAAGGTTGCCCCCGGCCGCAGGTGTGGCTCCGGTGCGACACCTCCGGGCGCCCACCGACTGGGACGGAAGGGCGATCGCATGGTGCCGTCGGGTTCGCCGCGCCTGCTCAACGAGCCGACGCTGGTCGTGCGGCAGAAGACGAAGCTGTTCGAGCTGCGCACCGAGTACGGGATCTTCGATGCCCAGGGGCGCCGGCTCGGCTCGGTCGCGCAGGTCAGGCAGTCGCTGCTCACCGTGCTCACCCGGGTGGCCGGCGACCTGGACGTCGCCCTGCCGGTCACCTTGGAGGTCCGCGACGCCGACGGGGCGCCGGTACTCGTCCTGCGCAAGCCGTGGTTTCGCAGGACGATGTGGGTCGAGCGACCCGACGGCGTCCAGGTCGGCTCCATCGTCAAGCGGGTGCGCATGGGCAGGGCGCGCTTCACGCTGTGGGACCCCACCGGCATCGAGGTCGGCGAGGTCCGCGCCGAGAACTGGCGGGCCAAGGACTTCGCCGTCCTGGGCACCCACGGCCGGGAGGTCGCCCGGGTCGCGAAGCAGTGGGGCGGCCTCGCATGCGAGATGGTTACCGACGCCGACCACTACGTCGTCCGGCTCGAGCCGTCGACGATGGAGCCGGTGCGCAGCCTGGCGCTGAGCGCGGCCCTGGCCATCGACCTGGTCATGAAGCAGAAGGACACGTGATGGGCGACGCCGCGGGCCTGCTGGAAGACGTCGCCGTCGCATCGGTCCTGCGCTCGGCCCTGGCGACTGGCGGGGGATTCGCCGAGGTGTACGCCGAGCACCGCCGGGGCCGGTCCCTGCGGCTGGACGACACCAAGGTCGAGGAGGTGACCAGCGGGGTCGACTGCGGGGCTGGGATCCGCGTCGTGCGCGACGGCCGGACCGCGTACGCGTACACCAACGTGCTGACCCGCGCCTCGCTGGAGGAGGCCGCCGCGGTCGCCGCCGCCGGCGTCGGCGGCCAGTCCGGGGCGCGCGTGGCCGACCTCGTCACCGTCCGCCCGCCGGTGACCCACCCGCCGGCACGCGACCCGTTCGAGGCCGACCGCCCGCGGCTGGTCGACGTCGTCACCCGGGCCGACGAGGCCGCCCGCTCGGTCGACGCGAGCGTCCGCCAGGCCACGGTCAGGTGGGCCGACAGCCATCAGGACGTGCTGGTGGCCAACTCCGAGGGCCACCGCTCGACCGAGCGGCGGGTCCGCTGCCGCATCGTGGTGCAGGTCGTCGCCGCCCGCGACGGCGTGGTACAGACCGGCATGGAGAGCCCCGGCGGCTCGGTGGGCCTCGAGCTGCTCGACGAGCACCCTCCCGAGCAGGTCGGCCGGCTTGCCGCGCAGCGAGCGGTGGAGATGCTCGACGCGGAGTCGGCGCCCGCCGGGGAGCTGGCCGTCGTGCTCGGGCCCGGCAGCGGCGGGGTGCTGTTCCACGAGGCCTGCGGGCACGGCATGGAGGCCGACCTGGTCGCCAAGGGCGCGAGCGTGTACGCGGGCAGACGGGGCGAGCGCGTCGGCACCTCGGCGCTGACGGGGGTCGACGACGCCACGGTGCTGGGCGGATGGGGCAGCTTCGGCTTTGACGACGAGGGCACGCCCGCCCAGCGCACCGTGCTGTTCGCCGACGGCGTCTGCACCGACTACCTCACCGACCGTCTGCGCGCCCGGGAGCTGGAGCTGCCGCGCTCCGGCAACGGCCGCCGCCAGTCGTACGCGCACCTGCCGGTGCCGCGGATGACTAACACATTCATCCTGCCCGGCGCCGACGACCCCGCCGAGATCGTCCGCGGGGTCCGCCGTGGCGTCTACTGCGACGAGCTGGGCGGCGGCCAGGTCGACACGACCTCCGGGGACTTCGTCTTCGGGGTGGCGCAGGCCCACATGATCGAGGGCGGTCGGCTGACCCGCCCGATCCGTGGCGCCAACCTCGTCGGGGACGGCCCCACGGTGCTCGCGCGCATCGAGGCGGTCGGCTCGGACTTCGGCATGCGCCAGGGCGTGTGCGGCAAGGAGGGCCAGGGAGTGCCCGCCGGGCTGGGCAACCCCACGCTGCTGGTCGGGCGGCTCACCGTGGGCGGCACGTCGCGGTGAGTCCGCGGGACGGAGGGCGACGAGGTGAGCGATGAGCTGCTGGGACTGCTCGACCGGGTCCTGGTCGGGGCCCGTCGGGGGGAGGGGGTCGAGGCCTTCGGCGTCGACGAGACCGAGACGTCGGTGAAGGCCTACGGCGGCCAGGTCGAGGCGCTGACGTCGGCGCGCAGCCGGGGCGTGGGCGTCCGTGTGATGGCCGCCGAGCGTGCCGGGTACGCCTACACCGCCGACCTGCGCGACGGTCTTCACGACGTGCTGGAACAGGCTCGCGCGAACGCCGCCGCGGCGGCCCCCGACGAGGCCAACATCCTGCCCGACGCGCTGCCTGTCGACCCGCTGCCGGAGCTGGCCGACGAGCGCTTCGGGGCGATCGGCGTCGACGAGAAGGTGGCCGCCGCGCTGAGCCTGGAGCAGGCCGCCGTGGGCCGCGACCCCCGGGTGACCCGGGTGGACGCGGCGCGCTACGGCGACGCCGTCCGCGACACGGCCATCGCCTCGACGACCGGCGTACGGGGTGGCTACCGACGCACGCAGGCCTATGCGTTCGTCGAGGCGATCGCCGACGGCGACGAGGGCTCGACGTCGGCGCTGGGCCTGCGCACCGGTCGGGTGCTGCACGACCTGGATCTGGAGGCGGCGGCGGCCGAGGCCAGCGACCGCGCCGCGCGGGTGCTGGGCGGGCGCAAGCCGCCCAGCGACCGGATGCCGGTCGTGCTCGACCCGTTCGCTACGGCCGCCTTCCTGGGGGTGCTGGCCGGCGCCCTGACCGCCGAGGCCGTGCAGAAGGGCCGCAGCCTGTTCGCCGATCGCGTCGGCGACGCGGTCGGGGCGCGACCCGCGACCCTCGTCGATGACGGCCGGCTGCTGCAGGGGCTGTCCGCGGCGCCGTGGGACGACGAGGGCGTGCCGACCGGCCGGACGACCCTCATCGACGGCGGCGTGCTCCGCGGGTTCCTGCACAACACCTACACGGCGGCGAAGGCGGGCACGGTCAGCACCGGCAACGCCGGCCGTGGCGGGTTCGCGTCCTCCCCGGGGGTCGGCCCCACGAACCTGTTCCTGATGCCCGGGCCGCAGCCGCCCGCCGAGCTGCTCGCCGGGGCCGGCGACGGCTTCTACTGCCAGTCGGTGCTGGGTGTGCACTCGGGGGCCAACCCCGTCACCGGCGACTTCAGCGTCGGGGCCACGGGGCTGATGATCCGCGACGGGGGCCTGGCCGAGCCCGTGCGCGAGGTCACCGTGGCGGGCACGATTCCCCAGATGCTCACCGACCTGCGGGCCGTCGCCGACGACCTGCGCTTCCTGCCGTTCGGCGGCGCCAGTGGCGGCACGACGGTCCTGGTCGGGGCGATGACGTTGGCCGGCAGCTGACGCCGGCCGAGGCGGTGCGTCACCCCGGCAGCGACCCGACGAGCCCGAGCACGCCGACCGCCGCGCAGTAGACGGCGAAGCCGGTCAGCCGCTCCCGCGCGACCAGGCGCAGCAGGAAGTGGATGGCGGCATAGCCGGTCGCGAAGGCGGCCAGCACCCCCAGGGCCAGGTCGAGGCCACCGAACATGCCGGGCCGGGCCAGGTCGGGGAGGCTGAGGACGCCCGCACCCGCCAGCGCCGGCAGCGCCAGCAGGAACGAGAAGCGGGTCGCGGCCTCGCGCGTCAGCCCGGCGACGACCCCCGCGGTGATCGTCGTCCCCGACCGCGACACCCCCGGGAACAGCGCCAGGGTCTGCGCGACGCCGATCACCAGCGCCCGGGGCAGGGTCAGCTCGTCCAGGCGCCTGCCGACCGGGTCGGACACGTCCGCCCCGGTGGCCACCCCCCGGGGCCCCTGCTCGGTCGGTGACGGGTGGGCCGGGCCGGAGCCGCTCGCGCCGATGCGCGCGGCGGAGCCAACCCGGGCTGACCGCACCCGCTCGCCGGCCACGAGCAGGGCGGCGGTGAGGAACAGGAAGCCGGAGGCGACCGCCGGCGTGGCGAAGGCCCGCTCGAACGTCGACTTGAGCCCCAGGCCGATCAGCGCGACCGGCACGCTGGAAACGACCAGAGCCACCGCCAGGCGCCGGTAAAAGCGCCCGGGCGGGCTGTCGCCCCGGGTCACCAGGGCGCGCGCCATGGCCACGAGGTCCGCGCGGAAGTAGACGACGACGGCGCCGGCGGTGCCCATGTGCAGCGCCACGTCGAAAGCCAGGTCCGGAGGCGGCCACCCCAGCAGGGCGGGGACGATGACCAGGTGCCCCGACGACGACACCGGGAAGAACTCGGTGAGCCCCTGGACGAGCCCCAGCACGAGCGCCTGCAGCCAGGTGGGGACCACGCCAGAGAACCTCCGTGGGCCGGGTCGTCGGGAGCCGGGGTGGGTGACGAGCCAGCGGCCGTCCAGGCTTTTGCATGGTACAGGGGTGGGCAGCCCGGTGGTCATGGCCTGCCGGCCGGTGCCCGGGCCGGCGGCGGGGCGTGGGCCAACAGCACCCGTCCGAGCGCGAGGCCGGAGGTGGCCGCGGCCACCTTGCGGGCGTCCAGGCCCACCAGGGCCGTCACGGCCGTGCCGTCGTCGCGCACCTGCAGGACCGGGCTGGACCGGGCGACCAGCTTCGCCGGCCGCCGCCCCGCGCCGAGCACCCACACGTCGACCCAGCCGGCCTCGGAGACGGCCCAGCTCTCCTCGACCGGGAAGGGCACGGCCCGCACGCCCGGCTCGAGCCCGGCGGCGGGCCCGCGATGGTCCAGGTGGGACCCGGTCAGCACCGACCCCTCCGGCAGGGCCAGGGCG
>JALYGZ010000154.1 GCA_030776845.1 Actinomycetota bacterium | reverse complement strand
GCCGTGACCGGGGCCGGCGGCTAGTCCCGTGCGCGTCTGGCGCGACGTCGCCGCCATGCGACGGGACCTGCTGTCACACCGCCGGGCCGGTCGCGCCGTGGGGCTGGTGCCCACCATGGGGGCGCTGCACCCCGGGCACCTGTCGCTGGTGGCCCGCGCGGTGCGGGAGTGTGACGTGGTCGTGGCCAGCGTCTTCGTCAACCCGCTGCAGTTCGCGCCGGGAGAGGACCTGGAGTCGTATCCCGGCGACCCGGAGGGCGACGCCGAGCTGCTCGAGTCCGCCGGCGTGGCGGCGATGTTCGCGCCGCCGCCCGAGCGCTTCACCCCGCCCGGTCGTCGCACGACGGTCCACGTCGACGGGCTGACCGACGGCCTGGAGGGGGCCAGCCGGCCCACGCACTTCGACGGCGTCACCACCATCGTCTCGAAGCTGTTGCACGCCGCCTGGCCCGACCGCGCCTACTTCGGCGAGAAGGACTACCAGCAGCTGGTCGTGGTCCGGGTCATGGCCCGGGACCTGGACATGCCGGTCGAGATCGTCGGCTGCCCCGTCGTCCGCGAGCCCGACGGGCTGGCCTGGTCCAGCCGCAACATGCGGCTGTCGGCCTCCCAGCGCGTCCACGCGGTGGCGCTGTCGGCCGCGCTGCGCGCGGCGGCGGAGTCGTGGACCGGCGACGCCGACGCCGCCCGGCGGTCGCTGCGCTCTACACTCGCCGCCGCGCCGGGTGTCCGCCTGGACTACGCCGAGGTGGTCGACCCGGAGACCCTCGAGCCGCTGGCGGGGACCGTGGAGGGGCCGGTGCGCGCGCTGGTCGCCGCGTGGGTGGGCACGACGCGCCTGATCGACAACATGCCGCTGGGCTCCGAGGGCGCCGGGCGAGGCCGGGCGGGGAGGTGACACGGTGCTGCTGGCCGTCGACGTCGGCAACGCGCAGACCGTCATCGGCGTGTTCGACGGGCACGAGCTGGTCGAGCACTGGCGCGTCTCCACCGAGGCGGCGCGCACCGCCGACGAGCTCGCGCTGGCCTTCGACGGGCTGCTGTCGTTCTGCGACCTGTCCTTCAGCCGCAACGTGCACGGCGTCGTCATCTGCTCGGTCGTGCCGCTGGTGACCGAGCGACTCCGTGAGATGACCACCCGGTACTTTCACTTCCCGCCGGTCGTCGTGGCCCCGGGTACGCGCACCGGGGTGGCGATCCGCATGGAGAACCCCCGCGAGGTCGGCGCCGACCGGCTCGTCAACGCCCTGGCCGCCTTCGACCGGTACGGGGGGCCGGGCGTCGTGGTCGACTTCGGCACCGCCACCAGCTTCGACGTCTACGACAAGACCGGCGCGTTCACCGGGGGAGCCATCGCGCCGGGCATCCGCACGTCCATGGAGGCCCTGTCCGCGCACGGGGCGCAGCTGGGCACCGTCGAGCTGCTCGCCCCCCGCCACGCGATCGGGCGCAACACCGTGGAGGCCATGCAGTCCGGCGCCGTCTACGGCTTCGCCGGGCAGGTCGACCGCATCGTCGAGGAGCTGTCCGCGGAGCTGGACGCCACCCCGGTCGTCGTCGGCACGGGCGGGCTGGCCGGCGACGTGGTGCGGGCCTGCCGCAGCATCGACCACCACGAGCCCTGGCTCACGCTCAAGGGCTTGCGTATCGTCTGGGAGCGCAACACCTGAGCGCCACGTCGGCGCCACGTCGACTGAATACCTTCGTCGATATCCGGGTGTTCTCCTTCACTCGACGGGATTGGCAGCGGCATGGGCGATGACGAGGGGCGGCCGACCAGGCTCGCCCAGCTGGTCGCCGAGCGGCGCGCGAAGCTCGCGGCGCTGCGCGGCCGCGGCGTGGAGCCGTACCCGGTGGACGCCGGCGTCACCGACGCGCTCGCCGACGTCGCCGCGGCGTTCGCCAAGCGGCTCGCCCCCGGGGAGGGCAGCGGTGAGAGCGTGGCGGTCGGGGGCCGCCTGGTGGCCCGTCGCGGCCATGGTCGGCTGGTCTTCCTGGTCCTGGAGGAGGCCGACGCCCGGTTGCAGGCGATGGCCCGCCTCAACCGGCTCGGCCCCGCCGGTATGCAGCTGGCCGGCGAGCTGGACGTCGGCGACTGGGTGGCCGCCCGGGGGGAGGCCGTCCGCAGCCGCCGGGGGGAGCTCAGCGTGGACGCCTCCGAGCTGCGTCTCATCGGCAAGGCGCTGCGCCCGCTGCCGGACAAGTGGCACGGGCTGCGCGACGTCGAGACCCGCTTCCGCCAGCGCGAGGTGGACCTG
>JALYGZ010000153.1 GCA_030776845.1 Actinomycetota bacterium | reverse complement strand
CGCGCCGCCTGGGCGTCCTCGCGCGCCGCCCGGTAGGCGGCGTGGGTGTCGACGATCTGCGACAGCTCGGCGTGGCGCTTGGCGGTGCGCGCGTAGCGCGAGTGGTCGGCGAGCACGGCGGGGTCGGCGAGCTCGCGGGCGGCGAGCTCGTGGGCGCGCGACAGCTCCTCCAGCCGCCCGCGCAGGCGGTCGACGACGGCGTCGGCGGTGGTCGGGGCCTCGGTCACGCCTGCTCGGCCGCGGTGGGCCCCAGCGGCTCGGCGGCCTCGTCGGGGCCCCACACGACCCTCGAGGGCAGCCGGCGCCCCGTGCGGCCCGCCAGGTCGGCGGACGGGACCACCGCCTCGAACGCGCGGATGGCGACCTCGACCTGGTCACGGTCGGGCGGCTTGGTCGTGATCGACTGCAGCCACAGCCCCGGGCGCATCAGCGCCCGCACGAGCGGGCCGCTGCGCCCCGCCCCCAGCCGCAGCGCCTCGTAGGCCAGGCCGGCGACGACCGGCAGGAGCGCCAGGCGCAGGGTGACGTGGTAGGCGGCCGTGACGAGCGCGCCCCCCTCGGGGGCGGGCACCACGACGCCGGCCAGCGAGTACAGGACGATGGCGGTGAGCATGACCAGCAGCAGGAAGTTCGTGCCGCACCGCACGTGCAGGGTCGAGTACCCGTCGACGGCGGTCGGGTCGAGGCTCTCGCCGTGCTCCCACGCCGCGATCGTCTTGTGCTCCGCGCCGTGGTAGGCGAACACCCGGCGGATGTCGGCCAGGGCCGAGATCCCCCACAGGTACAGCAGGAAGATCGCCAAGCGCACCACCCCCTCCACGAGGTGGTAGGCCAGGCCGGAGCCCAGCGGCCCCTGCAGCGCCGCGAGGCCCAGGTTGGGCACGACGACGAAGACCACGACGAAGACCAGCAGGGCAACGGCCAGGCTGCCGCCCACCGCGCCCCGGCTGAGGCGCTCGGACTCGTCGACCGACTCGTTGGCGGACACGGTCAGGGCCCGCGTGCCGATCGCCAGCGAGTCGACCAGCGCGAACACGCCGCGCAGCAGCGGCCACCGCAGGACGGGGTGGCGCCGGGGGGCGTCGCTGGCCCGCCGGCGCTCGAGGTAGATGTCGCCCGAGGGCCGGCGGACCGCCACGGCCCAGGCCCCGGCGCCGCGCATCATCACCCCCTCGACGACGGCCTGGCCGCCGTAGTAGGGGGGGCGCTGCGCGCCGGCCGAGCCGTCGGTCAGGACTTCCTCGCCCCCGCCTGCCCGGCCTCGGCCTGCTTTGCCTGCGACTTGGCGTAGCGCTGCTTGTAGCGCTCCACGCGGCCACCGGTGTCGACCAACTTCTGCCTGCCCGTGTAGAACGGATGGCACTGGTTGCACAGCTCCACGCGGATCCGCGGCTGCGTCGCCCGGGTCGTGAACGTGCTCCCGCACGAGCAGGTCACCGTGGCCTCGACGTACTCCGGATGGATCCCGGCCTTCATTGTCGTCCTTTCCCTGCGGGCGGTCCGAAGGCCGTCGCGTCAGGTCTGCAGGTTGCTCTTCTGGATCTGCACCAGGAACTGGTTGTTGCTGCGCGTGGACCGCATCTTGTCGATGAGCAGCTCCAGGGCCGCGGGTCCCTCCAGCGCGTGCAGCACCCGCCGCAGCTTCCAGATGATCATCAGCTCCTCACGGTCCAGCAGCAGCTCCTCCTTGCGGGTCCCGCTGGCCTCGATGTCGATGGCCGGGAAGATGCGCTTCTGCTCGAGCCGGCGGTCCAGCCGCAGCTCCATGTTGCCGGTGCCCTTGAACTCCTCGAAGATGACCTCGTCCATCTTCGAGCCGGTCTCGATCAGGGCCGTGGCGACGATGGTCAACGAGCCGCCGCGCTCGATGTTCCGGGCGGCCCCAAAGAAGCGCTTCGGCGGGTACAGGGCGGTCGAGTCGACGCCGCCGGACATGATGCGCCCGCTGGCGGGCGCCGCCAGGTTGTAGGCGCGCGCCAGCCGGGTGATGGAGTCGAGCAGCACGACCACGTCGTGGCCCGTCTCGACCAGCCGCTTCGCCCGCTCCATCGCCAGCTCGGCGATCTGTGTGTGGTCGTCGGCGGGCCGGTCGAACGTCGAGGCGATGACCTCCCCGGGGATGGACCGACGCATGTCGGTGACCTCCTCGGGGCGCTCGTCGACGAGCACCACCATGAGGTGGCACTCGGGGTTGTTGAAGGCGATGGCCTGCCCGAGCTCCTTGAGGATGGTGGTCTTGCCCGCCTTCGGCGGCGACACGACCAGCCCGCGCTGACCCTTCCCGATGGGCGACATGAGGTCGATGATGCGCATCGACGTCGGACCGTCGGGGGTCTCCAGGGGCAGCCGCTCGTCGGGGAACAGCGGCGTCATGTCCTTGAAATCGGCCCGGTGCGGCAGGTTGCCGTTGTCGTCGGGCTTGACGCCGTTGACCTGCTCGACTTGGTGCAGGGCCGGGACCTTCTCGTTCGCCTTCTGCGGCCGGATCGGTCCGGACACCACGTCGCCGCGCCGCAGCCCGTGGCGGCGGATCATGCTCTGCGAGATGTACGCGTCGCCCTCCCCCGGCAGGTAGCCGCTGGCCCGCAGGAAGCCGTAACCCTCCGGGAGGATGTCCAGCACCCCCGAACGGACCTCGCCGGGCTCCGCCCCACGGTCCTCGTCGTGCTGGCGACCGGAGCGCTGCTGCTGTTGCTGCTGTTGCTGACCTGACCTGCGCCGGCGGTCCCGCCGGCTGCGGCGACGCGACCGCCGACCGTCGCCCTCCTCGTCGTGGCGGGGTCGCCGGTCAC
>JALYGZ010000152.1 GCA_030776845.1 Actinomycetota bacterium | reverse complement strand
TACGCTCTGGTTGCACCTGAAGCTCCTCAACTCGCCGGCCTTGGACAGCTGCGAGTCTCGGGGAGCTTCAGGCCTTTCAGACGGAACTCACTCCGACCGGCCCACCACGGTCAGAGACGAAGAGCCGTAAATCCTGGCGGGAACTGCCTCGAAAAGGTTGACAGGCACCGCGAGCCGGGCGAGCACGACCACAGGGGCAGCGAACACGACGGCGGTCCGCATCCGGTCTTGGGCGGACATCAGGCGGGCCTTTGCGGCAGCGGCGTCTTGAGCCGCCCGACGGAGTGGATGTTGCCGGCCGGGTCGGCGAACCAGGCGATGTCCCGCTCGGGATGCCGCACGATCCCCTTGTCGTCGGCGCCGAGCTCGTCATAACGCAGGAGCCGCACGCCACGGGCGCGAAGCTCGTCGACGGCGTCGTCGACGTCGTCGACCACGAAGTTCAACACCGTGTACGACGCGGGGATGTGGTCGGGCTTGTGGTAGACGAGCGTGTCGTGACCGTCAGGGTGGTGCAGGAACAGGACCCCTTGCGCGGCGGTGACCTTGATGCCAAGCGTTTCGCCGTAGAAGGTCACGGCCACCGGGATGTCGTTGACGGCGAAGCTGGTTAGCGTCTGCGTCGGTTCGAACATGGCTTCCCCGTTCCTGCAAGTTGATCGTCGGCTGCGCTGCCGGCACGTGCCTTGTCTGCCCGGTAATGCGGGTGGCCGTGCTTGTCAGCTGCCTCGACGCTACCGACGCCCCGGCGTCCCGTCGTCGGTAGAACCCTCGAACTTTGTCATCCACGGCCTGTCGGTGGTCTTGCGGATACGGTCACACTAGGCCGTGGCGGTAGGCGAAGGCGGTGGCCGCCGCCCTGGTGGGCACGCTCAGCTTGGTCAGGATGCGGCTCACGTGCGTGTCGACCGTCCGCGTCGTCACGTGCAGCCGCTCGGCAATCGCCCGGTTCGTCAGTCCAGACGCGAGCAGCGCCAGCACCTCGAGCTCGCGCCGCGTCAGCCCGTACGCCGTGCGGTTGGCGGGTCCGAGGAGGGCTCTGGCGTGATCGAGCGCCGGCTTGGCTCCCAGCGCGGCGAGGATGTCGCAGGCCGCCTCAAGCTCGAGCACGGCCGTGGCGTCGTCGCCCAGCAGCTGGCAGCAGGTTGCGACGAGCGCCCGGGCCTGCGCCTGCTCGTAGGGCAGGTCGAAGTGGCGCCACACCCGACGCGCCTGCCGCGCAGACGACAGGGCAACCGACGCATCTCCGTCCGCGAGCGCCACCGCCGCGATGGCCTGCCCGGCGGCCGCCTCCAGGGCAGGGGTGGCATGATCCCGGGCGATCAGCTCGAGCTCGCCGGCGGCGTCGGCCGCCGCGGCGTACTCGCCGGCTGCGAGCAGGACCTCGAGCCGGGCAGGCAGCAGCCTGGCCCGCTCCAGACGGGAGTGGGCCTCCCCGAGCGCGCGCGCCAGCGCTCCCTGGGCAGCAGCGGTGTCACCCTCGGCCAGCCGCAGCAGCGCCATCCCCGGCTGCGGGTCGAACCCCAATGCGCCCGCCTGGCGGTAGGCCACACCGGCCCCGTGCAGATCGCCGCGCAGGCGCCACACCTCGCCCTGCTCATACCTCGCGGCCGCAGCCGCCATCGGGTCGAGCCCGGCGATGGACGGCGCGCAGGATCGCTCGGCCAGCTCCAGCGCCGCATCCCACCTGCCATGACGGCGTTCCACCGCCGCCTGGGCTACCAGCGACCGACACCGGAACGCCACCATCCCCTGCTGCCGGTCACACCAGCGCGCCAGCGCACCGGTCCACCCGTCCCAGCGGGCGAACTCGAGCGCCTCGTCGCCCGTATCAACCGCAGCGCTCAGGGCAATCCCGGCCACCGCAGGCGACACCTCGCCGGCGGCGACGTGCGCCACACCTTCGTCCAGCAGCGCCATGCCCTCAGACATCCGGGCCGACCGCACCAGCGCGCGCCCCTCGATCGTCAGGGCCAGCGCCAGCACATCCGCATCCCCAAACCGGCGGCCGAGCGCGACCGCCTGCTCCGCCGCCTCCGCCGCCCCCGCGGGGTCGTCGGCCATCGCCAACCGCTCGTACGCCACCGGCACCAGCACGAACCCGCGCTCGGGGCACTCGGGTTCGTGCTCGATGAGCGCGGCGGCCTGTGTCGCCCACGCCGAGCAGACGCTCACCGATACAGGCAGACACCCGGCCGCCTCAGCGACCTCGCCCGCACCCAGCTCCTCAAGCCCGATGCGGGCGGCACACCGTGCCGCCCGATGGACCTCGCCCTCGTGCAGATACAGCTGGTAGGCCCGCAAGCGCGCCTGCCGGCACTCCTGACCGCGGCCGAGCAAGAACGCCGCCGTCGCCAGTAGCTCCAGCTCCCCCGCCGCCAACCCAGAGCGGCGGTCGAGGGCGCTCAACGCCTCAAAGACGTCGAGCCAGCGCAGATTAGCAGCGGCCTCGCGGATACCCTCGAGCGGGTCCCTGTCGTCCCCGCCCTGCACGTCCGCGGCTCGCCGCACGCCGTAGCGGGCTGCCATGAACGAAGCCTACCGGCTGGCCCCCTTAGCCCCGATCCACCGGTCGCCAGCGGTGATGGCGGGTGGGTTCCATAACAAATGCCCTCTGATCAGGGACAATGGCGGTGTGTGAGTCGCCGTGATCCCCGAGTCGGAGGGCACCTGTTCGGTGAAAGCATCGCACAATCTCGCGCGCGTGTCGGTCACCTTCGACGAGGACCATCTGGCCCCAAGCGGCGGCTTGGCCGTCGCCGGTCTGCTGGCCCAGCGACTGGGCGTGGCTGAGCTGGTCGACGAGCACGTCACCTTGTCGGGCGACGGGGCGGGCAACGGCGGCGCGAAGGCGTTGACGGTGGTCGGCTCGGCGCTGGCCGGCGGGGACTGCATCGAAGACGTCGACGTGCTGCGCGCCGGCGCGACGCCCCTGCTGTTCGACGAGGTGCGGGCACCCTCGACGGTCGGCACGTGGTTGCGGCTGTTCGTCTGGGCGGCGGTGCGCCAGCTCGACCGGGTCACCCGCGAGTTGCTGCGCCGCGCCAGGGCCGCCGGGCTGGGTCCGGACCCCGACGCCGACCTCACGATCGACATCGACTCCACCGTGGTGGAGACCTACGGGCTGGCCAAGCAAGGCGGCGCGCGCTTCTCCTACAAGGGGGTGCGGGGCTACCACCCGTTGGTCGCGTCGCTGAGCGACACCGGCGAGCTGTTGCACACCCGGCTGCGTGGCGGCAACGCCGCCTCCGGACGTGGCGCCGCGTCGTTCGTCGCGGAGACGATCGCACGAGTCCCCGACGCCGGGGCCCGTGGCGGGTTGACGCTGCGCGCGGATTCCGGGTTCTACGCCGGCGCGGTGGTGTCGGCGTGCCGCCGCGGCGGGGTGGCGTTCTCGGTCACCGCCCGCAAGAACGCCAGTATCCGCAAGGCGATCGATGCGATCCCTGATGCGGCGTGGACGCCGATCGCGTACTGGATCGACGGTGGCGCCGACGTCGCCGAAACCGACTACACGGCGTTCGCCGGCACCCGTCACGAGGTCACCTGCCGGCTGCTCGTGCGTCGGGTGCGCCCCACTCCCGGGTCGCAGTTGGCCATGGACGTGGTGTTCGACTATCACGCGATCCTGACTAACCGCGACGGTGACCTGCTCGAGGTCGAGGCCGACCATCGGCGTCACGCCGTGGTCGAGCACGTCGTGGACGACCTGAAACACCACGCCGGCCTGGCGCATCTGCCGTCAGGGCGCTTCGCCGCCAACGCCGCGTGGCTGGCGCTGGTCGGCGTCGCCTACAACCTTGCCCGGTGGACCGCCAACGCCGCCGGCCTGG
>JALYGZ010000151.1 GCA_030776845.1 Actinomycetota bacterium | reverse complement strand
CCAGCCCGTCGAGGTAGCCCTGCGCGTACTCCCAGTCGATGTACTCGTCCGGCCGCGGGTCGTAGGCCGGCTCGTGGACCGGCGTCTCACCCGACTCGAGCAGCGCCTGCAGGTTCTCCTCGAGCATGTCCCAGGTGTAGAAATGCTCCTCCGCGCAGTCCTGGCAGAAGATGCTCACGCCCTTGTAGCCGTCGGGGGCGAAGCTGTGGCGGAAGGCGGCCAGATCGTCCAGGTCGCGGCGGACGCTGGCGGCCTCGCGCCGGTCGAGGGGCTGGCGCGAGGCATCGTCTTCGTCGTCGAAGTCGCTCGAGTCGTCGAAGTCGCTCATGGGTGGAGATTACCGGCCCGGGACCGGAGCGGATGTGCGACCGTGGTCGCCGGGACCGTCTATAGTGAGCGGGCGGGAATGGCCGCCTGTGATCCGTGACCACGGCGGACAGCATTCCCTCTTCAAAGGATCGAGCACGTGGACGTCGAGATCGGTGTCGGCAAGAGCGGGCGGCGCGCGTACGGGCTCGACGACATCGCGATCGTGCCCTCCCGACGGACGCGCGACCCCGAGGACGTCGATGTGTCCTGGCAGCTCGACGCCTACGAGTTCCGCCTCCCGCTGCTGGCCTCGGCCATGGACGGGGTCGTCTCGCCCTCCGTGGCCGTCGAGCTCGCCCGTCTCGGCGGGCTGGGCGTGCTCAACCTCGAGGGCCTGTGGACCCGCTACACGGATCCCGAGCGGTTGCTCGGCGAGATCGCCGAGCTCGCGCCCGAGGTGGCGACCGCCCGGATGCAGGAGATCTACAAGGAGCCGGTCAAAGAGGAGCTGATCGGCCGGCGGGTCGCGGAGCTGAAGGCGGCCGGCATCGTCGCCGCGGCGAGCCTGACCCCGCAGCGGGTCGAGCGCTCCCACAGGACCGCGCTGGAGGCGGGCCTGGACATCCTCGTCATCCAGGGCACGGTCGTGTCGGCCGAGCACCTGTCCTCCCGCACCGAGCCGCTGAACCTCAAGCGCTTCATCGCCCGCTACGACATCCCGGTCATCGTCGGCGGGTGCGCCTCGTACGCCTCGGCGCTCCATCTGGCGCGGACGGGCGCGGCCGGCATCCTCGTGGGCGTCGGGCCGGGCAACGCCTGCACCACCCGCGGGGTCCTCGGCATCGGCGTCCCGCAGGCGACGGCCATCGCCGACGCCGCCGGGGCGCGCGCCCGTCACATGGAGGAGACCGGCCGCTACGTGCACGTCATCGCCGACGGCGGGATGCGCACGGGAGGCGATGTCGCCAAGGCGATCGCCTGCGGCGCCGACGCGGTCATGCTCGGTTCACCACTGGCGCGCGCCGCGGGCGCGCCCGGGCGCGGCTGGCACTGGGGCATGGCGACCTTCCACCCCGAGCTGCCTCGAGGGGCGCGGGTCCGCGTCGAGCAGCTCGGCACGCTGCAGGAGATCCTGGTGGGCCCGGCGGCGGAGAACGACGGCGCCCGCAACCTGTTCGGCGCGCTGCGCACCTCGATGGCCACCTGCGGCTACGCGACGATCAAGGACTTCCAGCGCGCCGAGGTGATGGTGGCGCCGAGCCTGCAGAGCGAGGGCAAGCACTACCAGCGACAGCAGGGCGTCGGCATGGGCCGTCGCTGAGGCCGGCCCCCATCCCACCCTGGCACGCACCGTCCACCTGCCTGCACGGACAGTTGACCGGCAACCGGGCCGTCGCGCACCATTAAGGTGGAGTCGGGGAGACAGCATCGGGCTGAGCGGCGGCGGGCCGCCCAGGGAGTTTCGCATGGAAACCGCAACCACGTACGAGGACGCAGACTTCGGGCCTCCTCTGGTCCAGTCGCTGTGGCGCTACCGCTGGCTGGTCGCCGTCGCCGCGGTGATCGGCGCGATCGTCGGCTTCGCGTTGTCCTCACTGCAGCCGAGGCTCTACGAGGCGACGGCCTCGCTGACGTTGTCCGACCCGACCGCGTCCTCGGTGTTCGGCGAGGACAGCGGCTCGTTCGAGGACCCCGAGTCGGTCACCACGTTCACGCTCCGGCAGGCCGACCGGGTGACGAGCGCGGCGGTGCTGGCCAGGGCCGCCAAGCTGCTCGAGGGCGTCGACGCCGGCGGGCTGGGCAAGCGCCTCACCGTCACCCCGGACGCCGAAGTGGCCACCCTGGCCATCACGGGAAGCGGATCCAGCCCCGGCGAGGCGGCCCGGCTGGCGAACGCCGCCGCCGACGCCTACCAGGCCGTCTCCGCTTCGACCACCCGGGAGGAGGCTGAGGCCGCCCTGGCACAGCTCGTGCCGATCCGCCAGCGCCTCCTCACCCGCATCCGCTCTCTGAGCGCCGCGACGGACGCGAGCGCCCTGTCCGAGATGGAGGCGCTCCTGTCGCGGCTCGTCGAGCTCGACACCCAGGCCGACCAGATCCGCACGGAGGCGTTCCTCGTCGGCGACGGCGTGGAGTACCGGGAGGACGCCACGCGCCCCCGGGCGCCGTCCCAGCCGAAGCCGGTCCGTGACGCCGGGATCATGGGCATCCTCGGCCTCGTGATCGGCGCCGTGATCGCCTGGTGGCGAGCCGGTCGGAACCGCAAGGCCGCGTCGCCCGACGACCCCGCCACCGTGCTCAACGCACCGCTGCTCGGCGAGATCCCGCGGTTCGAGGTCGCCGGCACGAGGGCCCCCGAGCTCGCCGACCTGTCGACCGAGGCGGCGGAGGCCTACCACTTCGTGGTGGTCTCGCTGGAGGCGGCGATCGAGCAGCGTGGGCCCACGACCCTGCTCGTCGTCAGCCCGGCCCACGGCGACGGCAAGACGACGACGACCCGCATGGTCGCCGCGGCCATGGCCATGAACGGCAGCCGAGTCGTCGCCGTCGACGCCGACATCCGCACGCGGGGCCTGACCGCGCTCGCCGGCGTCGACGGCCATCGGGGCCTGACAGACCTCGTGTCGGACCACGTCGACGTCGAGGACTGCATGCTTCCCATGGGGGACGAGCGCTCGACCGTCTCGCTCATCCCCGCCGGGGAGCCGGACGGCCGCCACGGCCCGGGGCTCTTCCGCCGCGCGACGTTCAGCCAGGCGCTCACGCGGATCAAGGGCCACGCCGACCTCGTGCTGGTCGACACCCCGACGATGATGCACTTCACCGACGCGTTCGCCATGGCCGACGAGGTGGACGGCCTGGTCATCGTCGTCGACCACGGCACGCCGATGGAGGTTCTCGAGGAGGCGCACGCCCGCCTGTCGCACACGCGCACGCCCATCTTCGGGTACGTGTTCAACCGGTCGAGCGACGGCGGGCCGGGTTGGTCCGTCGCCCGCCGTCCCACCGTGCGCGAGGCCCGCGCCAGGCGCTGAGCGGAAGCCCGGGCTCGTTGACAGGCCGGTCGTGACGTCATACAAGGGATCGGTCCGCCAGGAACCCCAGGGTCTCGGCTGCCACTAACGACCTCACGCATCCACCTGTCACCGCCGCACGTCAGCGGCCGCGAGCGGGCGCTGCTGCTCGACGCGCTCGACTCGAATTGGCTGGCTCCGTTGGGGCCCCATGTGGACGCCTTCGAGCGGGAGGTCGCCGCCCGCACGGGGGTCGCCCACGCCGTGGCGCTGTCGAGCGGCACCGCGGCGCTGCACCTCGCGCTGCGCATCCTCGGCGTCCGGGACGGCGACGACGTGCTGACCGCCACGCTGACGTTCGTCGCCACCGCCGCCGCCGCCACCTACGTGGGGGCGGCGCCGGTCTTCGTCGACTGCGACGAGGCGACGTGGAACCTGGATCCCGATCTGCTCGCCGGGGAGCTGGCCTCGCGGGCCCGCGCCGGCCGGCTCCCGAAGGCCGTCGTGGCCGTGGACCTGTACGGCCAGTGCGCCGACTACGAGCGCATCAACGCGGCCTGCGAGCCCTACGGCGTGCCGGTGGTCGAGGACGCGGCCGAGTCGCTGGGGGCCTCCTACCGGGACCGCCCCGCCGGGTCGCTGGCGGCGATGGGCGTCGTGTCCTTCAACGGGAACAAGGTCATCACCACCAGCGGTGGCGGGATGCTGCTGTCCGACGACCCCGACCACGCCGCGCGGGCGCGCTTCCTCGCGACGCAGGCGCGCGACCCGGCGCCGCACTACCAGCACAGCGAGCTGGGCTACAACTACCGCATGAGCAACCTGCTGGCGGCCGTCGGTCGGGGCCAGCTGGCCGACCTCGACGAGCGCGTCGAGAGGCGCCGCGCGACGAACGCCTCGTACCGGCGGGCCCTGGGTGACCTGCCCGGCGTGTCCTTCATGCCCGAGGCGCCCTACGGCCGCTCCAACCGCTGGCTCACGTGCGTCACCATCGACCCGCGGGGCTTCGGGGCCTCCCGCGACGACGTCAGGGTCCACCTGGAGAGCGCCGACATCGAGGCCCGTCCCCTCTGGAAGCCGCTGCACCTGCAGCCCGCCTTCTCGGGCTGCCCGGTGGTGGGCGGGGCGGTGGCCGAGGAGCTGTTCCGCCACGGACTGTGCCTGCCCAGCGGGTCGGGACTGACCGACGCGGACCTCGAGCGGATCGTCGACGCGTTCCGCTCGACGCCGCGGCGAACCGGCCCCGGGCGATGACGCGGCCACCGAACGCGCACCCGACCCCGGAGGACCCCGTGGCCACCACCGCCGGCGAGCACTTCGACAGCGTCCTGGTGGTCGACTTCGGCGCGCAGTACGCCCAGGTGATCGCGCGGCGCGTGCGCGAGTGCAACGTCTACTCCGAGATCGTCCCCCACTCCGCGCCGGTGGAGGAGGTCCTGGCGCGGCGCCCCGTCGGCGTGA
>JALYGZ010000150.1 GCA_030776845.1 Actinomycetota bacterium | reverse complement strand
CCCTCGAGGAGGCGTCGCTCGTCGTCACCGGCGAGGGGGACTTCGACGCCACCAGCCGGCACGGCAAGGTGCCCGGGGCGGTGCTGGAGGCGGCCGCGGACGCCGACGTGCCGGCGGCGGTCGTCGCCGGGCGTGTCGACCGCTCCGCCGCCTCCGGCGTCACGTTCGTCGTCGACCTCTCGACGCTGGCCGGGTCGGCCGAGCGCTCCCGCGAGGAGCCGCTGCTGTACCTGACCGAGGCGGGGCGCATCCTGGGCCGCTACGCCGAGGGTCTGTAGCCGGCGCCCGGCGGCGCAGGCGGGCTCACGGGGCGGGGATGGCCCCCTCGACGCACTCGCGCGCGCGTGCGGCGTCGGGGGCGGCGATGGCCGCCTGGACGGCCTCGCGCAGCCGGCCGGCGTCCACGCGGCGCAGCAGGTCCTTGATCTCCAGGATGGACGCGGCGCTCATCGACAGCTCGTCCACGCCCAGGCCGACGAACGCGGCGGCGTGGACGGGATCGGCGGCCGCCTCCCCGCACACGCCGATCCAGGCGTCCTCGGCGTGGGCGTCGGCGACCACGCGGTCCAGCAGCGCCAGCACCTCGGGCACGAGCGGGTCCGGCAGCCCGGCGACGTCAGCCAGCAGGCGGTCCGCGGCGAACAGGTACTGCAGCAGGTCGTTGGTCCCCACCGACAGGAAGTCGGCCTCGCGGGCCAGCCGGCGCGCGGCCAACGCCGCGGCCGGCACCTCGATCATCGCACCGACCTCGACGGCGTCCAGATCGGCGTCCTCCTCGCCGGCCACCTCCTCGAGCATCCGGCGGGCGTCGGCCAGCTCCCCGGGGACGCTGACCATCGGGAACATGATCGCCAGACGCGCGCCGTCGCCCACCCCGGCGCGGGCACGCAGCAGGGCGCGCAGCTGGTCGCGCAGCAGATCGGGCATGACCAGGCCCAGGCGCAGGCCGCGCACGCCCAGCGCCGGGTTCTGCTCCGGATCGCGCTCCACGAACGGCAGCGGCTTGTCGGCGCCGATGTCCATGGTGCGCACGACCACGCGGTGGTTGGGGAAGGCCCGCAGGATGGTCTGGTACTGCTCCACCTGCACATCGACGCCGGGCGCCTGGCTGCGGTCCTGGAACAGGAACTCCGTACGCACCAGGCCGCTGCCCTCCGCACCCTCCTCCACGGCCGGGTCGACGGCGTCGGGGCCGTTGAGGTTGGCGGCCACCTCGACCCGTCGGCCGTCGGAGGTGCGGCCCGGCTCCCCCTTGAGCGAGGCGAGGCGCTCGCGCCTCTCGCGCTCGTCGGCGGCGCGCTGGTCCAGGTCCCGCCGGGCGTCCTCGTCGGGGTCGGCCACGACCTCGCCGGTGGAGCCGTCGACGCCGACCGGCGTGTCCGGGGTCACCGTGTCCAGCAGCCCGGAGGCCCCCACCACCGCGGGGATGCCGATCGAGCGGGCGATGATGGCGGCGTGGCTGACCGACGACCCCTGCTCGCAGGCGATGCCGGCGATGAGGTCGGTGGGCAGGCGGGCGGTGTCCGAAGGGGTGAGGTCGGTCGCGACGACGACGCAGCGCTGCGTGGGCACCGGCGGCGGCCCGGCGCCGGTGAGGATGTCGACGACCCTGTCGCGGGCGTCGTCCAGGTCGGCCGCCCGGGCCGACAGGTACTCGTCGGCGGACGCCGCGAGCAGGCCGCTGAACTCGTCGAAGGCGTCGCGCACCGCCTTCTCCGCCGACGTCCCCTCGTCGATCGCCTCCTTCGCGAGCGACGCGAGCTCGGGGTCGGCGACGAACTCGGCGTGCGCCTCGAAGATGGCGCCCTGGTCCTCGCCGGTGTCGCCGCTCATCGACTCGGCGATCTCGCGCAGGTCCCGCTCGGCCTGCTCCAGCGCGTCGTCCAGCCGGCGCCGCTCCGCCTGGACGTCCCCGTCGTGGGTGTCGGGCAGGTCGTCGGGTCGCTCGCGCGGGGCGACGACGAAGGCGGGGGCGACGGCGACGCCGGGTGAGGCGGCCCGTCCCTGCAGCCGCGCGCTCATTCGCCGATGCCCGACTCGACCAGCTCGACGAGGGTCTTCAGGGCCTCGTCCTCGTCCTCGCCGTCGGTGGCGATCGTGATCTCGTCGCCCTGGTGGCAGTCGAGCGTCAGCACCCGCAGCACCGATTTCGCGTTGGCCTCGGTGTCGCCCTTGGACACCGTCACGTCACAGTCGAAGGAGGCGGCGCGCTTGGAGAACACCGCCGCCGGCCGGGCGTGCAGCCCGCTCTCGTTGTGCAGCTCGACGGTCTGGCTAGGCATGGGGGGCCTCCCTCTGGGGCTCGGACGCGTCGCCGGCGCCGACCGTGCTGCGCACCGTCGTCGGCGGTGTCCAACCATAGAGCGGCCACCGGCGTCAACGAGGACCGCCCCGTCCGCTCCGAGGCTGACGAGCACGGTGCCCACCCCGCGGCTGCGCAGATCCGCGCCGACGTCGTGATGCCCTGCTCGGCCAGCAGGGCGCGCAGCTGCTCGCCCTCGGCCCCGCCGCACGGCACGACCATCCGCGTCGGCTGGTCGTTGGCCGCCAGCGCCCGGGACACGTTGACGCCCTTGCCGCCGGGGTCGACGTGGACCGCCGTGGCGCGCTGCACCTCGCCGCGGCGCAGGAAGGAGATCTCGACGGTGCGGTCGAGGCTGGGATTGGGCGTCAGGGTCACGATCACGGGCGGGCTCCCGCCGTGCGCGCCGGGGTCGCGCCGGGGCACCGCTGCCTTCCGTCACACGGCCGCACCGGCGTCTATGCCGCGTCCGAGAGCCGGGCAAACCTCGCGCCCACGGAGCCATGCGGCGCCTGCCTGCGCCCGGCGCACACGGCTCTACAGTTGCGCGATGGGCGCCGACCGCCTCGCCGACTGGGTCGACCTGGTGCACGCCAGGTGGCCGCCGACGGATGCGGCGGCCTGGGACACCACGGGCCTGCAGGTCGGGGACCACGACGACCCGGTGCACGCGGTGCTGGTCTGCCTGGACGTCACCGCCGCCACCCTGGACGAGGCGGCGGAGCTGGGCGCGGACCTCCTGCTGGCTCACCACCCGCTGCTGTTCCGCCCGCTGCGGCGCCTCACGCCGGAGACGGCCGCGGGAAGGCTGGCGCTGCGCGCGTCCCGGTCCGGCGTGGCGGTTCTGGCGGCCCACACGAACTACGACGCGGCGGTGCCGGGGACGACCGAGCCGGTCACCGGCCTGCTCGGCCTGGAGGAGGTCCGTCCCCTGCAGCCGCTGCGGACCGGCGACAGCGGGTCGGTCAAGCTCGTCACGTTCGTGCCGCGCGAGGACACCGGCGCGGTGCTCGACGCGCTGGCCGCGGCCGGCGCCGGGCGCATCGGCGAGTACGAGCGCTGCGCCTTCAGCGTGCGCGGCACCGGGACGTTCCGTCCCTCGGCGGAGGCGTCCCCGGCCGTCGGCGAGCGCGAGCGGGTCAACGCCGTGGACGAGGACCGCCTGGAGATGGTCGTGCCGGCCGGGGAGGTTGCCGCCGCGGTCGCGGCCTTGGTCGCGGCCCACCCCTACGAGGAGGTCGCCTACGACCTGTACCCGCTCGCGGAGCCGGGCGCGCCGGACAAGGGCCTCGGGCGCATCGGGTCCCTGCCCGAGCCGGCGGCCCTGGGGGAGGTGGCGGCGCGGCTGGCCGACGGGTTGCCGGCCCCGGGCCTGCGC
>JALYGZ010000149.1 GCA_030776845.1 Actinomycetota bacterium | reverse complement strand
GTCGTCGAGGCGGTCGCGGGCGAACCCGGCCGCCAGGCCGGCGATCAGCCCCAGCAGCAGGGCCGCCACCACGCCGGGCAGGGTCGGGATGAGCGGGTCCGGCTCCGGCGGGGTCGCCGTCCCCACGATGGTGCCCGCGTCGGGCACGGGCGTCCGCAGCAGCGACAGCTCCAGCTGCAGGCTCTGCACCTGGCTCTCGAGCAGGTTCACGCGGCCCCGCGCCCGTGCGGCGTCACTGGACGGTCCGGATCTGCGCAGCACCGCCTGGGCCCGGTCCAGGGCCCGGCCCCGCCGCAGGAGCTTGCGCTCCAGGCGACGGACTTGGGCCTCGGTGGCGGCCTGCGCCAGCCGCTGGCGGTAGCCCAGGTAGGCCTCCCCGAACGCCTGCGCACCCTGGCGCGCCCGGGCGGGGTCGGCGGCCCGGAAGGACAGCTCAAGGATCTCCGTGTCCGTGGGCGCCTCGACGCTGAGCTGCTCCAGCAGGTCGTCGATGCTCCCCCGGTAGCCGATCGTCCGCTTCACCCGCGCCCCGACGGCCCGGGAGCTGAGCACCTGGCGCTCGGTCCCCACGTTGACCAGGTCGGAGACCGGCGTGGCGTCGTCCTGCGGCCCCCTGGCCGCGGGACCGGCGAGCACGCGCACCGACGACTCGTAGCGGTCCGGCAGCAGCAGCAGCGCCCCGACCACCAGCACCACGCACAGCAGCGCCACCCCGGCGACGGTCCACCGCTGGCGGTGGATCACCGCGGTGTAGTCGCGCAGCCCGCGGCCCTCCCACGTGTCCCATGCGGCCGGTTCGGTCATGCCAGGACTCCTTGCCCGTCGGGGTGTCGGGGCACGGTCAGACCCCCCTGCCCCACACGTTCGCCGCGTTGACGACCGTCCGGGCCGGCATGAGGCCGCTGAGGACCAGCAGCGACACGTAGGCGCGCCGCTCCCGCCAGTTCAGGCTCAGCGTGCGCCGCGCCAGCCGCCATGCCTCGCCGCGGTGGGCCAGGGCCGCGTGGGCGAAGGCCATCTGGCCGTAGATGCGGGCGAGGCCCCTGGGCTCCTCACGGAACTCCGGGTGCTCGTCGAGGAGGTGCTGCAGCGCGGCGACGATCGTCTCCCAGCGACCGGCGAAGAACGACGTCCGTCCCCACAGGACCCGGGCCAGCGGCTTGCGGACCACCACCACCGGTCCGTGCCTGGCCGCCCGCAACAGCAGGTCGTAGTCCTCGGCGTAGCTGGCCGGTAGCCGCTCGTCGATCAGCCCGATGCGCCCCCGCAGGTCGTCGCGGCGCACCAGGAAGGTGCAGGAGCCGGCCTCCATGACCCGGGAGCGCAGCAGGGCCGTGAGGTCGAGCTCGGACCGGTCGGGCACGCGCCGGACGACGCGCCGCCCGAAGTGGAGGTACATCCCGTGCGCGACGAGGCTCGCGTCGGGACGGGCGTCCAGCAGCCGCACCTGCTCGGTCAGCTTGGTCGGCAGCCAGGTGTCGTCGTCGTCGCAGAAGGCGACCAGGGGCTGGGCGGCGGCGAGGATGCCGGTGTTGCGGGCGCCGGCCAGCCCGGGAGTCCGCTCGTTGGGCAGGACCCGGGTGGGCAACCCGGCGCGGTCCTCCAGCGTCGGATCCGGCGTGCTCTGGTCGAACACGACCACGCACTCCAGAGGCCCGGGGTAGTCCTGCGCCGCCACCGCGGCGAGGGTCTCGCGCAGCAGCCGCGGGCGGTCGCGGGTCGGGATGAGGACCGACACCCCGGGCCACTCGGCCCCCGACGCCAGGGCAGGCGGCGGGGCGGGCATCAGGTGACGCCTCCTGCCACGCGCTGCTCCTTCCACGGCCCCACGACCACGAGTGAGACCCCCCAGGGATCGGCAGAGCAGGCCCCCGCCTGTAGAGGGCGAGTATAGCACGTGGAGTAGGTATTAGATAACTAGCAGTAGCCTCCTCCCCGAGTCACCAGCGCAGCATCGCCTCGGTCACAGGGACGAACAGGCGCGGAGGGAGGTTGTCGTCGATGCACAGCACCCCGTCGGTGCGCCTCCGCACCTGCGCGACCGGCAGGGCCGGGTCGTTGACGTCGGCGACGGACAGGGTGGGGATGCCCCGCTCGACGGCGGCGCCGGCCATGCCGTGGTCGCCGACGACGAGGTCGGGGCGGCGGCTGTCCAGCGCGTCGAGCATCGCCTCCATGTAGACGCTGCGGTGGGTGTGCAGCAGGGCGGCGCCGTCGAACAGGCACGCCACGCCGTCGGTGAAGCGCAGGCCACGGGGCCGGCCGCGCTCGTCGCGACGGACGAAGACGTCGTCCAGGGGGGTGAGCAGCTCGCTGCCGGCGGACTGCAGGGCCCGGGCGATCGCGGTGTAGTGGGCCAGCAGGCCGGTGGGGTGTCCCGTGGCCAGCAGCACCCGCC
>JALYGZ010000148.1 GCA_030776845.1 Actinomycetota bacterium | reverse complement strand
CCTGTGCACCGCCGGTGTCCCTACGACCTGCGGCTCGCGCATCCTGGACGGCTACCGGCCGCCGTACGACGCCACCGTCGTCGTCCGCCTGCGCGCCGCCGACGCCGTCGTGGTCGGCAAGACCAACCACGACGAGTTCGCGATGGGCTCCTCGACGGAGAACTCGGGGTTCGGCCCGACCCGCAACCCGTGGGACATCTCGCGCGTGCCCGGCGGGTCCTCGGGCGGGTCGGCGGCGGCCGTCGCCGCCTTCGACGCGCCCCTGGGCATCGGCACCGACACGGGCGGCTCGATCCGCCAGCCGGCCGCGCTGTGCGGGGTCGTAGGGGTCAAGCCGACGTACGGCCTGGTGAGCCGCTACGGGCTGGTGGCCTTCGCCTCGTCGCTGGACCAGGTGGGGCCGATCGCCCGCACCGTCAGCGACGCCGCGATGCTGCTGGGGGCGGTCGCCGGCCCCGACCCGATGGACTCCACGTCCCTTGCCGACCCGGTCCCCGATCTGCTGGAGGCGCTCGACCGCGGCGTGGACGGGCTGCGGGTCGGTCTCGTCGGCGAGGCGGCCGAGGACGGGATGGACCCCGGCGTGCGCGCCGGCGTGGCCCGGGCGGTCGAGGCGCTCGAGCGGCTGGGGGCCAAGGTCGTCGACGTGCGCCTGCCGCACGTGGGCTACGGCATCCCCGCCTACTACCTGATCGCCCCCAGCGAGGCGTCGTCGAACCTGTCGCGCTACGACGGCGTGCGCTACGGGCTGCGCGCGGAGGGCGCCACCGCCGAGGAGATGATGGCCCGCACCCGCGGCGCCGGCTTCGGCGACGAGGTCAAGCGCCGCGTCATGATCGGCACGCATGCCCTGTCCGCGGGCTACTACGACGCCTACTACGCCCAGGCCCAACGGGTGCGCACGCTCATCATCCGCGACTTCGCGGCCGCCTATGAGTCCTGCGACGTCCTGCTGGGGCCGACGAGCCCGACGACGGCCTTCCCGCTGGGCGCCAAGGTCGACGACCCCCTGGCCATGTACCTGAACGACGTCTACACGGTGCCGTCGAGCCTGGCCGGCGCCCCGGCGCTGTCGCTGCCCGTGGGCCTGGACGACGACGGGCTGCCCGTCGGCGTGCAGCTCATGGCGCCCGCGCTGGCGGAGCCGACGCTGCTGCGCGTGGCTCGGGCCCTGGAGGCCGAGCTGGCCTTCGACCCCACCCCCCGGGGCGCCCGCTCGCTGGACGGGGCCCGGACATGACGACCACTCCGGGCGCCGCCGAGGCCGTCGCCGAGCAGGCCGAGCGCTGGGAGCCGGTCATCGGCCTGGAGGTCCACGTCGAGCTGTCGACCCGCACGAAGATGTTCTGCGGCTGCGCCACCGACTTCGGCGGCGCGCCCAACACCCGGACCTGCTCGGTGTGCCTGGGCCAGCCCGGCAGCCTGCCGGTCGTCAACGCGGTGGCCGTCGAGTACGGGATCCGCCTGGGGCTGGCGCTGGGCTGCCGCATCGCGCCGGACAGCCGCTTCCACCGCAAGAACTACTTCTATCCGGACATGCCGAAGAACTACCAGATCTCCCAGTACGACGTGCCCCTGTGCGTCGGCGGTGAGCTGGAGCTCGCCACCGAGGCGGGCCGCCGGCACGTCGGCATCACCCGTGTGCACATGGAGGAGGACACCGGCAAGTCGTCGCACGTGGGCCCGGGCGGACGCATCCACGGGGCGGACCATTCGCTCGTGGACTACAACCGCGCGGGCATCCCGCTGCTGGAGGTCGTCAGCGAGCCGGACCTGCGCAGCGCCGAGGAGGCGCGCGCCTATCTGACCGAGCTGCGCGCCATCGTGCGCACGCTGGGCATCAGCGACGCGAAGCTGGAGGAGGGCTCCCTGCGCTGCGACGCGAACGTGTCGCTGCGCCCGGTCGGCCACACCGTCTTCGGCACCCGCGCGGAGATCAAGAACATGAACTCCCTGCGCTCGCTGAGCCGGGCGATCCTGCACGAGGTCGTCCGCCAGCGCGAGCTGCTCGACGCCGGCGAGCCCGTCGTGCAGGAGACCCGCCACTGGGACGAGGACGCCGGGCGGACCAGCCCGCTGCGCCGCAAGGAGGAGATCACCGACTACCGGTACTTCCCCGACCCGGACCTCGTACCCGTCCGGCCCGGGCGGGCCTGGGTGGAGCAGCTGCGCGCCGACCTGCCGGAGCTGCCCGCCGTCACCCGCGCGCGCCTGACGCACGGCCTGGGCCTGCCCGCCGAGCAGGCCCACACGGTCGTGGACGCCGGCCTCGCCGGGCGGCTGCAGGCCGCGGTCGCGGCGGGGGCCGGTCCCGCCGAGGTCGCGAACTGGCTGACCAACGAGGTGCTCACCTGGTGCGCCGAGCACGGCGTCGATCCCGCCGACGCGCCCCTCACCGGCGCGGCGCTGGCCGAGCTGGTCGGCCTCGTGGGCGACGGGACCCTGTCGGCCACGCTCGGCCGTGACGTCCTGGCCGACACCCTCGATGGCCGCGGCACGCCCGGCGAGATCGTAGCCGCGCGGGGGCTGCGCCAGATCTCGGACACCGACCGGCTGGCCGCCGCGGTCGACGAGGCGGTCGCCGCCAACCCCCAGGCGGCCGCGCGGGTCCGCGAGGGCAACCCCAAGGCCGTCGGGCCCCTCGTGGGGCACGTGATGCGCGTCACCGGCGGCCGGGCCAACCCGCGGGTCGTCAACGAGCTGCTGCGCTCGCGGCTCGACGCGTCCGGCTGAGGCCGCCGGCTACAGGTCGCCGCCCTCGTCGGCCAGGCGGCGGATCTCGCGCTCGAGCAGCGCCAGGCGGGCCTCCTTGACCAGCGGGACGTGGCGCCGGCGGCGGCGTACCTGGGCCAGGTCCACGTCGGCCACGACGACCGCCTCGGTGTCATGGGGCGCCTCGGCGACGATCTCGCCCCACGGGTCCAGCACCTGCGAGCCGCCCCAGAAGCGCATCGGCCCCTCCTGGCCGACCCGGTTCACGAACACCACGAAGCACTGGTACATGCGCGCGTAGAAGCGCGCGATGTCCCGCCAGTAGGTCTCGTTGCTCCAGGCCTCCTGGGAGGGGATCTGCGCGCTGGTCGAGGGCATGAACAGCAGCCGGGCCCCGTCCTGGGCCGCGATGAAGGCCAGCTGGGGCTGCCAGGCGTCGTTGCAGATCAACGTGGCCATGCGGCCCCAGCGGGTGTCGTAGGCGCGCAGCGACTGGCCGGGGCTGAAGTGCTTGCGCTCCTCGAAGATCCCCCAGGTCGGCAGGTACAGCTTGCGGTGCAGATGGCGGAACTCACCGCCCTCGAAGTAGGCGGCGGCGTTGTAGCTGTGCAGGACGTGGCCGCCCTCCTGGAAGCCGACGAGCACCCCCCCGTCGCCGGCCTGCTCGGCCAGCGCGAGCAGGCGGGGGTCGTCGACGTCCAGGTCCAGGTCGCGGTCGACCTGCCCCACGCCGTAGCCGGTCAGAGACAGTTCCGGGAAGACCACGACGTCGGCGCCCTCGCCACGCGCCTGGGCGATCGCATCCTTGGCTCGGGCGAAGTTCGCGTCCAGGTCGCCCAGGACGGGTGCGGTCTGGGCCAGGGCGACGCGCATCAGGCCGACTCGCGAAGCGGAGCGAAGTCCAGGGCCCCGGCCAGGAAGTCCACGAGCAGGTCCGCGACACGGCGGAAGGCCGGGTGCTCGCTGTACATCCACTCGGTGTGGCCCCGACCCTCCAGCAGCACGAGCTCGCTGTGCCCGCCGGTACGGCGGTGCAGCTCCCGGGACTCGTCCGCCGGGTTCAGCTTGTCCTCCTCGGCATGGATGATCAGCAGCGGGCGCGGGGCGATGCGGTCGACGTACAACTCGGGGCGGAAGCGCAGCAGGGCGTCGGCCGACTCGAGCGTGACGCCCGTCCCGAAGCCCGGGACCCGGTACAGCTCGGCGTCGACGTAGCTGCGGGTCAGCTCGTCGAGGGGCACGATCTCGAACGGGTCCACGATCTCGGAGCGGCCCACCAGGACCCGCCGCCGCCGGTCGTCCTCGATACGCCCTCGCAACCGTTTCCAGCTGTCCTCGGTATGGACGTAGCGCGTCGCCCGCTCGCCGTCGCCGACGGCGTTGACCGTGGCGACGCCCCGCACCCGCTCGTCCTCGGACGCCTCAGCGACGGCGATCCCGCCGCCCAGCGCCCAGCCGATGACCCCGATGCGGTCCGGGTCGACCTCGTCGAGGGTGGACAGGTAGGCGACCGCGGCGCGCAGGTCCCTGACCTGGTCCACGGGCACGAGACGGCCCCGCTCCCCCTCGGACTGCCCGTAGCCCCGGTAGTCGAAGGCCAGGCAGACGATGCCCTGGGGGCACAGCGCCCGGGCGAAGCGCGCCGGATGGATGTCCTTCAGCCCCGTGTAGCCGGAGCAGATGACGACACCGGGCCGGCGGTCGTCCGACGTGCGGTGCCCCGGCAGGTACAGGTCGGCGTCGAGCAGCAGCCGCTCGCTGAAGAAGCGTGTGGGCCGGCGCGGTAGCACCATGTCGTGTCTCCAGGGGCGGCACCGCGAGGCGTGCCGGCCCCGGGTCTTGGTTAGGGTGCGCTGTGGAGCAGGGGAGCGTCACACGGCCGCCCCCCGAGCGCAAACCGTCACGTTACACGAGGTGACCCACCGGTGTGGTTCGACCTGCACGTGCACTCGGGGCCCTGCGCCGCCCCCCGACTGGCCGACGATCCGGCGACGGTGGCGGTCTGCGAGCGCGCGGGCATGGCCGGCTGCGTGCTCAAGGCGCACTGCGAGCCGACGGTGGGGCGGGCCGCCGGGGCGGGCGCGGGGCGCGCCATCACCGTGCTGGGCGGGGTCGTGCTCAACCACCCCGTCGGCGGGCTCAACCC
>JALYGZ010000147.1 GCA_030776845.1 Actinomycetota bacterium | reverse complement strand
CAGGCCGGTGCAGGTCCGGCCGGCGGCTACACTTGCCCGCGCCCCGGCGGCACGACCCGCTCGTCGTGGCGAGCCCCGTGCGCCCGCGCGGGTGAGGCCGTGTTGACACCTACAGGAGAGGACGTGGGCGAGCGGGACACCGTCGTCGCGCGCAGGCGCGCGGATCCGGTCTCCCGACGGGCGACAGGGGCGGTCCGCACGGCCGGTCCCCGCCGGATCGCGCTGGGGCTGCTGGGCGTCGCCGCCACGGCCCTGCTGCTCACCGTCGCGCTGGCGGAGGGAGTCGGGGTCGGCACGCCCGGCGTCGGCCGTGTCTCCGGTTCGGCGCTGCTTCTCGCGGGCGGCGGCCTGTGCCTGGCACTCGTGGCCACCGCCCGCTCCCTGCCCGCGGGACGGCGCACGCCCGGCAGGGTGGCGCGCCGGCTGGCCCGGCCGTGGACCGCCCCCCCGGGCGGCTGGGTCTTCTTCGCCCTTGGGGCGGTCGCGGCGGTGCCGTTCGCCGCCGTGCACACCGACGTCACGTGGTACGTGGACTCCGCGCGCCTGCTCGCCGCCCTGCACCACGTGCGGTCGGGCGGCCTGCAGCACCTGCTGGACTCCCAGGAGGTGCTCGTGCCGCACCTGACCCTCAGTCCCGCCGTGGCGGCATGGGGCATCGCCGGGGCCAGTGCGGTGAACCTGGTCTTCCTGTTCGCCCTGAGCGGCGTCGTGTGCCTCGTGGCCTGGCGGGTGACCGGCGACCCGCTGGCGGGCCTGCTGGCGTCGGCCGCACTGCTGTCGCTGGACTGGGCCGCCCTTCAGGCCACCGCGCTGACCATGTACTTCTCGATGCTGGCGTTCGGCTACGCCGGGGGCTGGCTGAGCTACCGGAACCTCGGCGCCGAAGGCGACGCCCACAGGTGGCGGACGGCCGCGGCCGCCGGCGCGTGCCTCGTGCTCAGCGCCGAGAGCCACGGCGTCGGCCAGCTGTTCCTCGCATCGCCGCTGCTGATGGCCGTCGTGGCGCCGCGGGTGGAACCGGCGCTGCGGGCCGCCGGGAGGGTCTATCTGGCCGCCTTCGCGCTGTTCCTGCCGCGGGCGGCGATCAACTATGCCGAGGGCGGCTTCACCAGCTTCCGGCGCATCCGCACCAACTTCCTGGTCGAGCAGGGCTACCTGCGGATGATCAACCGCAACCTGCTGTACGAGGGCATGTTCTCCGACCCACTGGAATACCTCGGTTACTTCGTCAAGCCCCTGGCGGAGGTGTTCGGCGACACCGCGCGCACGGCGGGGGTCCTGGTCGTCGTCGCCCTCGTGCTCGCGCGCGGACGCGCCCGGTGGCTGGCCGTCGCCGGCGCCTCACTGTGGCTGGCCGCGATGCTCGTCAAGATGCCGGTGCCGTTCCCCCGGTACTTCAGCCCCCTGCTGCCCGGCGCGGCGATCTGTGCCGGGGTCGGCGCTCACCTCCTGCTGCGCCGCCGCTGGGCACTGCGGGGACTGCGGGTGCCCCGCGCGGCGCTGGCGTCGACCCTGACCGTGCTGCTGGTGGGCGGCGCGGGTCTCAACGCCGTCTTCGGCACGATGTTCAGCCGGGACATGCAGCGGTCGGTCGACGCCCGGCCGTTTGCGGAGATGGTCCGGCGCATCGACGACGACCGAGGCGTCTTCGGCGTCCGGGCGACGCAGCTGTTCTTCGTCGACAACGACAACGCGACCTACAACAGCCTCAACGCCACCGAGGCCGACTTCGTCACCTACCTCACCTGGCCATCGGACGGGCAGGTGGTGCGCATGCTGCGCCGCCTGGGTGTCGGCTGGGTGTACGTGCAGCCCGAGCGGTGGAAGGAGGTCGGCTACCACGAGACGTGGCTGCGCCGCCGGTACGGCAAGCAGGTGCGTCACCTGCCGTCACTGGAGGCCAGTCCCCGGTTCTGCGAGGTGTTCGCCGAGGACGGCTACAAGTTGTATCGCGTCGGCGGCTGCTGGCCGGCGGCGGTCACCCGAGGGTGAGCTCGCCGTCGACCACGTCGACCTTGACCGTGTCGCCCTCGCGGACGCGCCCCTCGATCAGCGCCACGGCGACACTGTCCTCCAGCTCCTTGCGGATGACCCGCTTCAGCGGCCGGGCGCCGAAGACGGGGTCGTAGCCCCGCTCGGCCAGCCAGTCGCGGGCCGCGTCGGTCAGCTCGACGCCCAGGTCCCGCTGGGCGAACCGCTGGCGCACCCGCTCCAGCTGGATGTCGGTGATCGCGCGCAGCTGCCGGCGGTCCAGCCGGTGGAAGATCAGCACCTCGTCGAGCCGGTTGAGGAACTCCGGGCGGAAGTGCTGGCGCACGGCGGCCATGACGCGCTCATGGATCGCGTCCTCGGACTCGGTCGGGTCCAGGATGTAGGCGCTGCCCAGGTTCGACGTCATGATGACCACCGTGTTGCGGAAGTCCACGGTGTGGCCCTGCCCGTCTGTCAGGCGGCCGTCGTCGAGCAGCTGCAGCAGCGTGTTGAACACGTCCGGGTGCGCCTTCTCCACCTCGTCGAGCAGCACGACCGAGTACGGGCGGCGGCGGATGGGCTCGGTGAGCTGGCCCCCCTCCTCGTAGCCGACGTAGCCGGGCGGGGCCCCGACGAGCCGCGACACCGTATGCTTCTCTTGGAACTCTCCCATGTCCAGGCGCACCATGGCCCGCTCGTCGTCGAACAGGAACTGGGCCAGCGTGCGCGCCAGCTCGGTCTTGCCCACACCGGTGGGCCCCAGGAACAGGAAGGAGCCCAGGGGGCGGTCGGGGTCGGCCAGGCCGGCGCGGGACCGGCGGACCGCGTCCGCGACGGCCTTGACGGCCTCGGGCTGGCCGACGACCCGCTCGGCCAGGACGTCCTCCAGGTGGATGAGCTTGCTGCGCTCGCTCTCCAGCAGGCGCGCGACCGGCACGCCGGTCCACTTGGCCACGACCTCGGCGACGTCTTCCGCGTCGACCTCCTCCTTCAGCATGCGCTGCTCGGACTGCAGCTCCTCCAGCGCGGCGTTGGCCTGCTCCAGCTCGGCTTCCAGCCCGGGTATGCGCCCGTAGCGCAGCTCGGCGGCCTGCTGCAGCAGCCCGTCGCGCTCAGCCCGCTCGGCCTCCTCACGCGCGGACTCGATGGTGGACTTCAACCCGCGGATGCGCTCGATGGCGTCCCGCTCCGCCTGCAGGTGGGTCCGCAGGCCGGTGAGACGCTCCCGCAGGTCGGCGAGCTCGGCCTCGATGGCACGGGCGCGCTCGGCGGCCGACGGATCGTCCTCCTCGTCGGCCGAGATGGCGGCCTTCTCGATCTCCAGCTGCTTGACGCGCCGGTCGAGGACGTCGATCTCGGCGGGCATCGAGTCGATCTCCATGCGCAGCCGTGAGGTGGCCTCGTCGATGAGGTCGATGGCCTTGTCCGGCAGGAAGCGCTCGGTCAGGTAGCGGTCCGACAGGCGGGCGGCCGCGATCAGCGCGCCGTCGGTGATGCGCACCCCGTGGTGGACCTCGTAGCGCTCCTTCAGCCCCCGCAGGATGGCGACCGTGTCCTCGACGCTCGGCTCGCCGACGTGGACGGGCTGGAAGCGCCGCTCCAGGGCCTTGTCCTTCTCGATGTCGCGGTACTCCTCCAGCGTCGTGGCCCCGATCATGCGCAGCACGCCCCGCGCCAGCAGCGGCTTAAGCATGTTGCCGGCGTCCATGGCGCCCTCGGCCTTGCCGGCGCCGACGATGGTGTGCAGCTCGTCGACGAAGGTGATGACGCGGCCCTCGGCGGCCTCGATCTCGCGCAGGACGGCCTTGAGGCGCTCCTCGAACTCGCCGCGGTACTTCGCGCCCGCGATCAGGGAGCCCATGTCCAGCGCGACGATGCGCTTGTCCGCCAGGGACTCGGGCACGTCACGGGCGACGATCCGCTGGGCGAGGCCCTCGACGATGGCGGTCTTGCCCACCCCGGGGTCGCCGATGAGGACCGGGTTGTTCTTGGTCCGCCGCGACAGCACCTGGATGACCCGGCGCACCTCGTCGTCGCGACCGATGACCGGGTCCAGCGACCCGTCCCGGGCCTCCGCGGTGAGGTCGCGCGCGTAGCGCTCCAGGGCCTCGTAGGTGGCCTCGGGCGTCTCGCTGGTCACGCGCTGGTTGCCGCGGACGTCCCGCAGCGCCGTCAGCAGGGCGTCCCCGTCGACGCCGGCGTCGCGCAGCACGGCCCCCGCGGCCCCCTCCTCGGCGGCCAGGGCCAGCAGCAGGTGCTCGGTGGAGGTGTAGTCGTCGCCGAGGGACTCCGCGCGCTCCTGCGCGTCGGTCAGCAC